>JAUQWR010000600.1 GCA_030835065.1 Candidatus Kapaibacterium sp. | reverse complement strand
AATTATCTGCCAAGATTTACGATTGTAGTCAGCAGTTCATTAGTAACATTTACAATTCTTGAAGCAGCTTCAAATCCCTTTTGAAATTTGATAAGATTTACTGCTTCTTCATCGAGATTTACTCCAATTGTAGATTCTCTTTGATTGCTGAGTTGGTCTGCGACTAATTTTGTTGTAGTCTTGCCATTATCAGCTTCTTTAGCAATTGTGCCGAGCCTGCCTAAAAATCCTGAATAGAATTCGGATGGTCTTTGCCCTTCGAGAAAAGTAGAATCTTGAGCAATCCTACCAATTGCTAATGCTACTTCGGCATTACCAGGTTCGCCAGCACGGCTTGCAAATGGAATATTTCTGGGTTTATCTTTTATATCTGAAGAAAGCGAAATGTTTGCTGCTGTAGCTTTACCAACCGTAGGATTAAAAAAATTTCTTCCTGGAGGATTAGGTCCTGCATCATCCAGTCCGTAGCCACCCATTGTTAGTGAATTTACTTTAGTTACCAGTGCATTGACGTAGTCGTTTAATTTTGTAAACGCTGAAAATCCATCGCTAGAGTCTGCATCATCTAATGTAACATTATAATGCTTTAAGTCTGAAGCAATACTGCCAGACTGAACATTTATTACATTACTCACATTTGTTTTGGGATCGTATTGTAGAATCTGGATAGTGCGTTCGCCAGTTACAGGATTAGTTGTTTCATTTGATTTTAATTGGTTAGAACTAGGACCAGAAACTAAGTTCATACCATTCAAATAAACATAAGCCATACCCTTGGAATCATAAGTGACGTTAACTCCTGTAAGTTCAGACAATTCTTCGAGTTTTTGCTCTCTTTGATCTACATAAGTCTGAGCTTCATTTTGAGTCTCAGCTTTAGAGTTTGCAATATTTTTGTTTAGTTCAGCAATATCAATTAATAATTGATTGGCTTTATCAATATCGATATTAATACTAGAAGCAACTTCTTGTCTAAGCTCGGTCAATTGAGTGGCAGTTCGATTAAATTGCTCGACTAAAGTTTGAGCTTGCCCAAGAATTGTATCTCTTTGAGCAATATTTTCAGGATTAAGTGCTAATTCTTCGAAAGCTTTAAAAAAATCATTGACTTGCTCAGTAAAACCTAATTCAGTCGGTTCTGCAAGAATAGATTCTAACCTTTGATAAACTTTTTCATCATTATCATATCCGGCTTTACGTGAGAGTGTATTTCTGATTTCACGATCAAAGAATTCTTCACGGAATGTGCGTAATTGCTCCACCATAGAACCAGTACCAAAATACTGACCACTATTTTTATGGGGATCAGTTTCGGTGAGTAGGGCAGAGCGACGAGAATAGCCCGGAGTATTGACGTTAGCAATATTATTACTAGTTACGTCTAGCCCGAATCTATGAGCCAGCAAGGCTCTTTTCCCTAATTCCAGTGATGACAAACCGGACATATAAATAACCTATTAGTGTTTAGTATAGCGATTTAATTTTAAATTTTTTTCGCTATTTAGCATTGATTGTAAATCTTCAATCATTGATATAAGTTTTTCAGAATTACCGATTTTCATTCTATTTACTAATGCCAAATAGTCTTTGCATTCATCTAATGAGCTAGTTGCTTTTATTATCGATCTTATCTTATTAATTTTTGTGTTTTGCTTAAATCCTTCTTCAATAAATTCCGGAATTGAAGCAACACAATTTTTTAATCTTCTTCTTAATTCATAAATGTTTATATCATCATTAGGAATTCTATTTGTAAAACCATTGATTAGTTTTACAAGTTCATCAGCTTTTCTCCAAATAACAGTATCTTTAATACTTTGTGGTGCACTCATATTATACTCCCAAAAAAATTTAATCAATAATTGATTAAACTATTTCAATTAATATTCCAGAAATAAAGATTTAATAAAATCAATAGCTTAGCTAATTGGGGGATTTGTGATTTTTGTTGAATTTTAGCCAATTGAATGATATTCTCACTCAATGGCTAAAATTTGATGTTTTTTTAGACTTTGACATTAAATACATGTCTATTTGCACTAGTAAATAAATTCATCATATCTCTAACTGAATGTCTTGCTCTATTAGCCAATACTTTATTTGTATTGTTTAGATTCTGAAGATTTGAAATTTGATTTTTTAGATTAGTTCTCAGTGATTTAATCTTATTAAAATCTTCGTTTTTCAATTTAGATTCGATAGCAGAAAGTCTTAGATTGGCGGCTTGAGATCTGTTGAGTCCCAACCAAGCCATAAGAAAACTAATTCTTTGGTCTTCAAGCCCTCTTAAGCTTTTTGCAATACTTTCTTGATAAGATGTAATTTCGTCCAATTCGCGTATATCATATTTGACTAATGCTCTTTGCTGCCGTTCTGCAAGCCGAACTAATTCGGAGATTAAATGTTGTTCGTGCTCTAAATATTTGATAAGTTTATCAATCATTTTCTACCTCATTGTTATTTGAAGCGAATATATTAGAATATTTTTTTACTCTTTTTACGTAAGCCTGTGTTTCAGAAAAAGGTGGAATCCCACTATATTTTTTAACATTGCCCGGACCTGCATTATATGCCGCAAGAGCATGCTCTAAATTGCCATCAAACATATCCAGCATTTGGCTTATGTATTTAGTGCCACCCATAATATTTTGGGCAGGATCGTAAGAATTTTTTACTCCAAGATCTTTAGCGGTACCGTCCATTAATTGCATCAATCCTTTTGCACCAACTTGAGATTTTGCAGTATTTAATGCCGCAGATTCTGCTGTTATTATTCCTTTAATTAAATGCTCAGGAACATTATGTTTCTTAGCTGCTTGGCTAATTATTTCAGAATAATTATCCAGCCTCTTACTTACTCTTTCGAGAAAATTTCCACTAACTTTTAAATTCGGATTGCTGTTAGTTTCTGAATTTTTGATTTCAGTAGATACTTGGGCATTGTCTATGATCTTGCTTTTTGGATTTTCAAGTTTCTGCACAGGTGAATTAGAAGCAGAATAATTAACACTAATTCCATTAAGCTTTTCACCAGTGAAATTCTGATATATTAAATCAGCAATTCCAATTCCATTGCCTACTTTAGATAACTCATCCGAAAACATTAAATCTGAATAACCTTCTAAAGTATCCGAACCAAAAGACAAATCACCTTCTTTTTCAGGTTCTTCAAGCATTGCTTCTTTCATTTGTTTATACATCATGTGTATAAATAAGGATTCGAAGTTGCGTGCTACTTTGGCATATTCATTTTTATCTTCAATTGAAATATTTTTTTTATGAAGATCATTAGTATTAGATAATTTAATATTATCAACTTTGTTTTGAATCAATGAATTATCAAGTATTCCATTATTTAATTTAATATCCATCAATCCACCTATTGAATAATCAATTCGCCTTGAAGAGCACCCGCATCTTTCAATGCCTGGAAAATAGCAATCAAATCACGTGGTTTTACTTGTAGCAAATTCAAAGCATCTGCGATATTTTGCACAGTAGCGCCTTGCACATTTAGTGCTTTGGCAGTTGTTACTTCTTCATTTGTATTTATTTCTGCAGTTTCAGCTATTTGAGGTGGTCTGATAGTGAATGGAGCCGGTTGCGGTACGAGTACCTGCTTTTGAATTTGTATTTCCAATCCTCCATGAGCTACTACTGATGGAAGTAATTGCACGTTGCCTCCTACTACAACAGTCCCTGTTCTTTCGTTTATAACAACTCTTGCAATAGGATCAGATACAACATTAAGTGCTTCAATTTGAGAAATATAATTTATTTGTTGAGCAGGAGTAGTACCTGCAGGCAATTGAACTTGGACAGTTCCAGCATCAATAGCAGTTGCTGTATTAGCTAATCCTGCAGAGCCATTTATTGCTTGAGCAATTCGATTTGCAGTAGTAAAATCAGGCTCTCTAAGGCTAATACGTACTAAGTTGTTTTCAATAAAATTTGATTCTATGTTGCGTTCGAGAATCAAACCATTGGGGACTCTGCCCGAAGTGCTTACATTTTTTCCCACACGCGAACCAAGGCTGCTTATATCATAACCACCAATAGAGACAGCGCCCTGAGCTAAGCCAACAATTTCTCCATTAGATAAAGATAGGGGAGTCATTAATAATATTCCACCTTGAAGCGATGTGGCGTCTCCTATCGAAGAAACTTGAACATCCACCTTTGCACCAGTTTTCATAAATGCTGGTACCGTAGCAGTAACCATTACTGCAGCAACATTTCTTGTACGTGGATTATTTGCCGGAGGAGTAAGTCCAAATCTTTTCAACATATTGATTACTGATTGCACAGTAAAAGATGATTGTTGGTTGTCGCCGGTTTGGTTCAATCCGGTAACCAATCCATATCCAATAACTTGTACACCAGAAGCTCCCTGAATTGAGGCAATATCTTTGATTCGAGCAAAACTTGGTATGCTCCAAGCAAAAATAAGTATAGCAATTGTTGAATACTTAAGGATTGATAATATTTTTGTAGATTTATTCATAATTGTTTAGAATAATAATCTTAAAAATTTTGTAATTAAGCCTGGTTCTTGGGTTTCGGAAACATTGCCTTCACCTTCGATTATTAATGTCAAATCTAAAATCGAGTAGGAATATACCGAGTTATCCGACATAACATCAACTGGTCTTACAATACCTTTTATTGTAATAGTTTGAGTTTCGCCGTTAATTTTTGTAGTTCGTTTACCTTCAATACTAAGATTGCCATTAGGTTTTACTTCCACAACACGAGCACTTATGCGCGATCTAATTCTTTCTTTTCTGGAAGTAGAGCCTGAGCCTTTGAATTGATTGCCTGTACCCAATCCTGCATCCAGATTTGTCGAGCCTGAGCCGGTACCTAAACTAGCACCTGCATTTAAATCAGTAGATCTGGATTCGGATGAACTTGCTGTATTATCAGCCTGAGTATCTTCAGCAATATAAACCATAATAGCATCATCGACAGAGAATGCTTTTACATCAGAAAATAATGAACGCAAACTTTGCTGCTGCGATCTAAATTGAGCATTAGCTCTACCATTAATTATTGGTAAAGCTATCAAAATTGCAATTATAATGATTGTTTTATTTTTCATTATTATCACCTAAACTATAATTTGATTTTAGGTAGATTCGACCATCTCCGGCAACTTCACCTTGTAGAATAGTATTGCCGGATCCGTCTCGTTTCACTCTTATTTGATCGCCTACAGCTCCATCTTGGAGAGCAATACCCAATGTTCTTACTATTACTGCTCCAGATTGGGCAATTATTTCTATTTTGTCGCCTCTTTTAACGGTATTTTCTAATTTAATATTTTTAAAAATAAAAGGAGAACCCTTGATAATTCCATTTTTCAGTACTTTTCCGATCAAAGATTTATCTGTAATAATCTCATCATCAGCATATTGAGTAACTTCGACTCTTTGATATGAAATGTCATCATCAGAAATAGTTTCACCTTTGTACAATTGCTTGGAAGCTACCGGAATTTTCTTAAAATGCTTTATGCTTACTCTTATATCTTCTCTTTTGATTATTTCATTTTTTAATTTAAAAATGATTGATACAGAACTCAAGCCAACTAAAGGCTTATCAGATTGAAAAACAGCAGTAACACCTGATTTTTCGAAGTTGGCGTTTTTTATTTTTTGAAGTATTTCTACTTCAATATCGTAGCCTTGAAGTTTATTTTTAATAAAAGAAACACAAGACTCAGCCAAACGTTCTGATTTGAAAGTCGATTGAGCATTTAATCCCAAAGGAAGAACTAAAGCAAAAAGTAATATAAGAAGCAGCTTATTCATATTATCTCTTCAAATTGACTGCAGTACCTAAAATATCATCAGCTGTACGAACTGATTTTGAATTTAATTCATAAGCTCTTTGAGCAGTAATCATGTTTACCATTTCTTCTACAATATCAACATTCGAAGATTCTAG
>JAUQWR010000599.1 GCA_030835065.1 Candidatus Kapaibacterium sp. | reverse complement strand
CTTTTTCTTGAGTAGTTTTTGATCGACATCATGCTGGTATTGCCCAACACCAATAGATTTTGGATCTATTTTAACAAGTTCTGCCAATGGATCTTGAAGCCTACGAGCAATACTAATAGCTCCACGCACAGTAAGGTCTAATTCAGGAAATTCTTCATTTGCAAGTTTACTTGCAGAATATACAGATGCGCCAGCTTCGGAAACAGTTACTTTAATAGGTTTTCTGTCCATTTTTTCCAAAACATCTTTTACATAGGCATCAGTTTCTCTGCTAGCAGTTCCATTGCCAATGGCAATTATTTCAATGTCATGCTTTTTGATTATATCTTGAAGATATTTGATTGCATCGTCGCGTTCCCACTTTGAATTATGAGGAAATACAGCTTTATATTCAAGATATTTACCTGTAGAATCTACAACAGCTACTTTGCAACCTGTTCGGAAACCAGGGTCAATACCGATTACAGGTTTCATACCTGCTGGTGCAGATAATAATATTTGCCTTAGATTAGCTTCGAATACTTTTATAGATTCTTCATCAGAATAGACTTTCTTCATTAATCTAACTTCGCCTATAAGTGAATGTTTGATCAATCTGGAGAAAGAATCTTTAATCATTGATTTGTAGAATTCGATAATATTATCTTTTTCTGACAAAATAATCTTTTTTGAAAAATAATCTAATACTGATTCATCATCAAATTTGAGATCCATGCTGATAATGCCTTCGGCTTCGCCTCTGCGTAGAGCAAGCATTGCGTGGGGACTAATATCTTTGACGTTTGCTTCGAACTCTCTATACATTTCAAATTTTGTGGAGCCGACAGGAAATTCTTCTTTAATCTTGGAAGTAAATGTGCCGTGATTGTAAATAAAATCGCGAGTCCAAGCACGCAATTCAGCAATTTCAGAAACTTCTTCTGCCAGGATATCATTAGCTCCTTGCAGAGCTTCTTTTATAGATTTTACTTCTTTTTCTTCTGAGATAAATTTTTCGGCTATTTCTTGCAGATTCAATTCAGGAGCAGCAAAAGCATTGTGCTGTCTAATTATATCAGCTAATCCATCGAGTCCTTTTTCTTTTGCAATTGTAGCTTTGGTGCGTTTTTTGGGTTTATATGGCAAATACAAATCTTCCAATTCGTTTTTCACCATGCAGGCTTCAATTTTTTGCTTGAGCTCGTCGGTTAATTTGCCTTGCTCATTAATAGAATCCAGAATTGTTTTTTTTCTATCTTCTAATTCACAGAGATATTCGAACCTATCAAACAAATCTCGCAAAACATTTTCGTCGAGTTGTCCGGTACGTTCTTTGCGGTAACGAGCGATGAAAGGGAGAGTAGCTCCTTCGGATTTCAATTGTAATGTGTTTTCTACCTGCCAAGCTTGCAGTTGAAACTCATTTGTTAAAACTTGTTTTATATCAATCATTTTAAATTCTTTATTATAATCAACAAAAAATGGCTACAAAGATAATAAAACTTTTGTTAATTTATTCGTCAATTGAACTTGTTTTTTGAAATTCTAAAGAAGATACATTTATAAAGGATAGATATGTTTAAAGATGGTCTGGATAAAAAGCAAAAAAAGATTTTGATGATATTGTTTGTGGGAGTATTGATGGGGGCGCTCGATATTTCGATTGTAGGTCCGGCAATTCCCTCAATAGAATCAACAATAAAAATTGACCAGCGCAGCATTGGATGGATTTTTTCTATTTATGTGTTATTTCAACTTACTGGTATTTCACTTTTTGCAAAACTTTCTGATTTATTTGGCAGAAGAAATATATATATACTTAGTGTGAGTATTTTTGCTTTAGGTTCTACTGTATTAGTATTTTCAGAAACATTTACTGCATTGCTAATAGGTAGGGCAATACAAGGATTTGGAGCAAGTGGAATATTCCCGGTGGCTTCGGCAGTAGTTGGAGATATATTTCCACCCGAAAAAAGAGGTGCTGCTCTTGGTATGATTGGGGCAGTATTTGGTATTGCATTCATTATGGGACCTCTAATTGCGGGTGTCTTATTAATTAATTTTGCATGGAATTCTCTTTTTCTGATTAATCTTCCTCTTGCTGCAGCATTAATTTATGGCTCTTATAAGTTATTACCAACAACTAAAGTCGATAATAAAGGGAAACTGGATTATGCCGGAATAATAACATTAGCATTGCTTTTGGCATCATTTGCATTTGGTATAAATAGAATTGAATCTGAAAAATTGTTTACTAGTTTGATATCAACAGAAGTTTTGCCATATTTATTAATTTCAATAATCTTGCTTTTAGTATTTATTCCTATAGAAAGAAAAGCTGCCAATCCTATAGTAAAAATGCACATGTTTAAATCAAAACAGATTATTTTGGTAGGATTTATAGCAATAGGAACAGGAATATTTCAATCATCAATAGTCTTTGTGCCAGATCTGGCAGTAGAGATATATAAAGTAACAAGTTCTAATGCAAGTTTTATGCTGTTGCCTGTGGTAATTGCTACAGCAATAGGCTCGCCAATTACCGGCAGGCTAATTGACAAATTTGGTTCAAGAGCGATAGTAGTAGCCGGATTGTTGATTTCATCTTTGGCATTATTTATGTTATATTTGGATGCAAATAATATTTTCATGTTTTATACTTCTGGAAGCATATTAGGCATGGGGATATCGATGCTTATGGGTCCTTCTTTGAGATATATAATGCTCAACGAAGTAGATGCACGCGAAAGGGCTTCGACACAGGGTATATTAACAATATTTATAGCAATCGGACAAATAAGCGGCTCTGCGATAATCAGCGCAATAATAGCCGGCGGAGCTAATTTATTTGAAGGCTACAGAAATGCTTTTCTGAGCTTGGCTCTTATGGTTTTGTTTTTAACATTGTTCGGAGCTATGCTAAAGTCTCGTGCAGTAGAGCTGCAAGAGGCAAAAAAATAGATAATCGTGATTGGATTGTAACTTTTAATGCAATCCAAACGTATAAATAAACGATTTTTACACTGTTTGATGGGTAATAATAATGTTAAAGAAAAAATTTCTTTTCATATTCATTTTTTTATTAGCACTTAGTCCTATTTTTGCTCAAACAGGCGCAAAAAAGGTTTATACTCTTAAAGACGCTGTTATTAAAGCAATGAGTGGCAATTATGATATTAAATTGTCAGAATCGGAACTAA
>JAUQWR010000598.1 GCA_030835065.1 Candidatus Kapaibacterium sp. | reverse complement strand
GAAAATTATTTGTCATTTTCTGATAGTATAGGAAATTACGCAGGATTTATTGGTAGTCAGATTAATTATGATGAATCTTATCTAAAAAAAGGATTAGATAAAATAACAGAAGGAATTAGCTTATATCCCAATAGACTTGATATGAGATTTGGGAAAATTTATGTCCTTGGAGAAATTAAAGATTGGAATTCATTTACAAAAGAGATTTTAAAAACTATTGATTATTCTAATGTAAATAAAAATCAATGGACTTGGTCAAATTATGAAAAACAAAACGACGGTGAAGATTTCTTTCTTTCTTCATTGCAAGACTATCAAGTTCAATTATACAATACTGGAAATGATGAACTGCTCCTTTGTATGCGAGAAATTGCTAATGAAGTATTGAAATATTATCCAAATCATATTGAAAGTTTGTCTAATCTTTCCGTTACATATTTATTAACCCGTGAATATGACAAAGGACTGGAACCTTTATTAAAAGCAGAAAAAATAAATCCAAAAGACTATGTTGTTTTATCAAATATTGCACAAGGATACAAGTTAAAAGGAGATAAAAAGAAGGCGATTGAATACTATGAGAAAACCATTAAATACGGAGATGAACAAGCTATAATATATGCAAAACAACAAATTGAAGAATTAAAAAGATAACTAGTTGCAACAATGCATATTGACAATGGCGTTTTTTTAGGGTTCATGCAATTCTTTTCGATTATATTATCTGTTACTTGGGATTCTAACCTGCTAATAAGTCCCCGCTGAATTCATGTTCAAATCATTGGAGCTTATACAATTTGACATTAGAATATTTAATAAAAGGATTAATTATCGGCTTTTCAGTAGCTGCCCCTGTTGGTCCAATTGGCGTACTGACTTTAAAACGCACATTGACAGAAGGACGCATCTCGGGTTTTGTTACTGGACTTGGAGCAGCAATGGCTGATACCCTTTATGGTCTAATTGCGGGTTTCGGATTGACCGCTTTGTCTTCATTTTTACTGACACAAGAATTTTGGATGAAATTAGTCGGTGGATTTTTTTTACTTTTTTTAGGTATAAAATCCTTTGTTATAAAACCTGCATCGAAAGCTGCAAGTATTGACAGTAAAGGTCTTTTCAATAATTTTATTTCAACTTTTTTTTTAACTGTTACTAACCCTACAACTATATTATCTTTCATTGCAATATTTGCAGGCATTGGATTAGGCTCTACAGAATCTGATTATATATCATCAATATCACTAGTATTAGGAGTATTTATAGGTTCAGCATTATGGTGGTTTGTATTAAGTTCTATTGTTGGTTATTTTCATTCTAAGCTTTCACCAGACAAACTTGTTTGGATAAATAGACTCTCAGGTTTAATAATACTTTCATATGGGCTTTACGCTTTATATTCATGCTTGCCAACTAAACATTAAACTGTAATAACTCAAATTTGCATCAGTCAATTTTGATGTTCAATCTTGCTGCTTTCCTGCATATTTGAGTGAAGTAAGCTAGATTGAATTTACTTAGTAAAGCAATTCTGCAATGAATTATCAATACTATTACTTATCAATCTGAACCTCATCCATCTTTTGAACCTACATCTAATATATGAATTTAATGATTTTATTATAGATATTGTGAACTCAATCAATAATTATTAATTATCAATATGCTTTACTACATTTTTGATAAAAAAATTAGTTGTTATTTTGTAAGATTTTATTAATTTTATATTGCATTTATTGAGAGTACGTAAATAAATGATTTATCGGTAATTATTAAAGACATACTGCCATGAAGATACTGTTTGCTATATTATTTTTGACTCTTACAGCTTGTGGGCATATCATTCCACATAAATTGTCAGAAAAGAATTTGATTCACATAGACTCTGTTGAAACTATTTATATTGATAAATCATCGACTGATGAAGATTATTTTAGTTTAAATGAAGGACAGAAAAAAGCATTTATTGACAAATGGAATAGTTCTGAATCTGTTGGTATTAATAATTTTTCTCCTGATTATTGGATTATTATTAAAGAAAAGAATGGTTCGATTAGAAAGTTTAGAACACATAAAGACATGGTAAAAGAAACAGATGAGTTAGCATTTTCAGTTAGAGACACTTTATTCATTGATACTTTGTGGAATTCAAGTAATCCTTTTCCAAATCCTGAACAAAGTAATCCAATTTCATTTATCCGGGATGCGTCAAGAATTGCAAATTCTCATAATGGATCGGCACCTTATATAGTTATGAACAACTCATTCCCTATAGATTGGGTAAAAAGTGAACATATTGATACTTTAATTACATTTTTGGATTCAAAAGATTCTTGTGCTTGTTATATAAATCCACTTTCATCTTATATTCCTAATGGATATGCCGAAAAAGGTGCATACGCAGCTATTTTTATTAAATCATATAAAGATAAACAAGCAGTTTCATTCGGATTATATGCATGTCCCAAAATAGATGAACAATTGTATAATGAACTAATTGAATGGTGGACAAAATTTAAAGGGAAATAAATGCAGACACACTATAATGATTCTTTTTTATAGTATGCTGTCACAATGGTTCATATTTGCATTAGCTGAAACACAATTATTTTTATATTGCATCATAATTATTTTTGAATTATTTTGGTCACTACGCTATGAAAACAAGTCTGGTTATTTTTTTTATGCTTATTTCAAATCTTATTTTGTTTGCACAGAATGATTTGACTCCACTTGATTTAACTAAAAAATACTTTAATCGGGAATTAAGTGATTATAATGCAGTACTAATAGATGAAGCTATAGAACAGCATTTCAATCCAAATGCGATTTCAAAATATACTATATTTAAGTTTGAAATTTTAACTTATGCTGAAGACAAAGCTGTTATAGCCGTTTCTATTAATGATTATAATTTTTCTCAAGATTTATATGTTTTTTTGATAAAAAATAAAGAATGGAAAATAAAAGCTTTTAGATCATTTTGGTTACCCAATATGTTTTATTCAATTGTAGATAAATACAAGAATTTGGATGCTAATGGCATGGAGAAAGAGTATGATAATATGATTAAACAAGCAAAAATAAAAAATGATTCTCTTTCAATTGAACAAATTATCGAAAGCATTGGTACAATTGATGATTTTCGTTATCTAATAAATAACTTGAAATTGACGATTGCTTCAGACAGCATTCTAATCGAACATTTTTTAAAAAACAAAGAAAAGTTTACCTCATTATTAACAAAAATTAAAAAGGATACTGTAACTTGTGCTGGTATGTGGCAGTTGGATGTTAGATCCTCTTATAAAATTGAAATACAAGATATTTTGCTCTCTTCAATTTCAAATTTTTATGATGATAACTTAATAAATTTTGTAATTGGTGGAATGATTGATAATTCGGTAGGATATTTTTATTGTGAAAATGTTAATAATTTGCCAGAGATTACTGATAGTAGATATATAATGATTCGAAAACTTGGAAATGGATGGTACTTATATAAAACAACCTAAATATTTATTCTTAAATACGTAATCACAAGAGATATTTTTCCTAATACGAATATTTTTTTTTTGAATATATCAATTTATTGCAACCATATTCTTTGGATTTCATGCCATTGTTTCATTTAACGAAAGGAGCAGAGTGAAATGTAATAGTGATATTGGAGTTTATCCTTTGTGACCAATCAATGAAACACCTTGGTATTATACAAATCATGACTTGTACTCAAGCTTAATCCCGACAGAATTCATTTTACTGACTTTTCTTTGGTTTTGTGATTTGATTTGTATTTAAAAACAATTATTATCTATTCTTTATTGTCTTGTTTGTTGTTTTTTTATCAATAGTTTAATATAATTCCCTGATCTTAGTATGAAAAGATTCTGAATTTGATTGATTATTTC
>JAUQWR010000597.1 GCA_030835065.1 Candidatus Kapaibacterium sp. | reverse complement strand
TCTCTCTCAAAGTATCCTTTCCTGAAAGCCTAGGCATAACCAAATCCAAGATTACGCAATCGATAGCTTTTTCATTTTGCTTATACATATCCAAACCTTCAAGTCCGTCTTCGGCGGTAATCACATGAAAACCAATATCAGTAAGTTGCAAATTGACCATATTTCTAATAATAGAATCATCATCAATCAATAAAATAGTTCCAGACCCACGTCTTATTTGCTCGGTACGGAATTCATATTCTTCACTTACTTCATCAGATAATGGAATATAAAGTTTGAAAATCGAACCCTGCCCAATTTCACTATACACACTAACAGCACCTAAATGATCTTTGACAGCACCATAGACAGCAGCCAATCCCAATCCAGTACCTTTGCCTAATGGTTTAGTAGTAAAGAAAGGTTCAAATATTTTATGAAAAATTTCTTTGGGAATACCTGCACCAGTATCAGAAATTGCAATTTCAATAAAATTGCCCGGTTCGATTTTGAAACTATTATTTTTGCAAAAATGCTCATCGAGATAAATATTTGAAGTGCTAAACATAATTTTACCGCCTTCGGGCATAGCATCTCTAGCATTAAGAGCAATATTCATTATTGCATTTTGAATCAAAGAAGGATCGCCAATAATTGTCTGTCCGCTTGCAGCGAGATTCTTTTCGATAGTAATTCTCTTATCAATAGTATGCTCTAATATTGAAACTGTTTCATTAATAATATGATGAATTTCGATAGGTGTAGAATAGAACTTAGCTTTGCGCGAAAATGCAAGAAGCTTGCGTGTCAAGTCTCCAGCTTTTTGAGCTGTATTGACAATAATTTCTGCAAATCTATGAATCTCATTATTATTTGCTGATTTCAACAAAATGTATTCTGAAGCACCTATTATGCCTGTAAGCATATTATTAAAATCATGGGCAACACCACCTGCTAATTGGCCTATTACTTCCATTTTTTGAGATTGACGCAATTGATCTTCGAGACGGTATTGCTCTGATACATCTCTAAAAACTAAAACTACACCAAGCAACTCACCTTTCTTATTTTTGATTGGTGAAGCGCTATCAGCAATATGAAATTCAATTCCATTTTTT
>JAUQWR010000596.1 GCA_030835065.1 Candidatus Kapaibacterium sp. | reverse complement strand
TCTGATTCACTTAGTTTATCATTAAGTCTAGTCAATTTCATTGACTCAATTGATAAAGCATCGTTTAAGTCTTTAAGCTCAAGATTTGAAATATTGAGTTCTTCTAAAGCTTCATTAAGCTGAGCAGTACGTTCTTCTACTTTCAACTCAAGTTCTTCGTTAAGCCGTTTGTAAAGATTTTCTGCTTTTTTTCTTTCGGTGATATCAATATTAATTCCAATTGCTCCAGTAATTTTATTGTCGACAATTATTGGGGCGATAATGTTGTAATAGTAAATATCAATATCATTAATAGAAAATGAATACTCAGCAGCAATTGTTTCACCGGTAAGTACTCTTTGGTTGTTAGATTCCCAGAGAGCAACGAGGCTTTCGTTGTCTATCTTGTATTGATCGGGAGTTTTGCCTATATTAGAGCCCCAAATATTACTTGAAGTCTTGTTTTGATATGCAATTTTGCCTTCTGCATCAATAATCCAAAATTCGAAAGGAATATTATCGAAAGCAGCCTTGACGAGTGCTTCAGCCTTTTTCAATTCAAGTTCTGCATTAACTCTATCGGTAATATCATCAAAAATAGCAGCAAACATATTTTCGCCAATAGGAGCAATCGAAATTTCTAAAAACATTCCGAGCGTATCGACATATGAAGAAAACTTTAAAGATTTTTGCGTATCAAAAGCCTTTAAAGATTCCTTCAAGTATAAAGGTTCGTCGGTTTTGTATAGTTCAGTAGCAGTCTTTCCAATAACCTGTTCCTTACTTCTATTAAACATATTTAAATAATTAGAATTTGTATCAATTACTTTATAATTAACCGGATTATCAGATTCGTCGTGTACTAATTGAAATAAAGCAACAGCCTCAGGCATATTTTCATAAAGAGAATAAAATTTGCTGCTAGCTTCGATAAGTTCAATTTGAGAATTACGGCGATCAGTAATATCAGTCAGAGTTGCATAGACCTGATAAGGAGAGGTTCTACCTTTTTTAAAAATAGGTATAGCATTAACGATAACCCATTTATGATCGTTAAGAATAGGATGAAAAATACCCATAACGACATTTTTTTGGGGAATACCGGTGCGCAGTGCGATCATAGCGGGGTGGACATCGCCAGGAAATGGTGATCCGTCTTCGTGTATAGTATGCCATCGAGGATCTAAAGATGTAAGTCCGAGCATTTGATCGAAACTAAGCCCTAAAATCTCTTCGGCAGCAGGATTGACATAAATTATTGCTCCCTTTTCATCTTGATAGACAACTCCCTGAGACATCGTGTTGAATAATGTTCTGAATCGGGTTTCTGACTCGATCAAAGCGTCTGTAATCAAATTTTTGTCTGTTATATCTATAGTAGTAACATGAAGATATAAATTGCCCTCAACAATAAAAGGATGCAAAAAAACTTCAGCGTCCCATTCGGAGCCGTCGGGGCGTTTGTGCTTCCACTCAAATTTGATTTCTTTCATTTCATTTATGCATTGCTTAATTAAAGCAAAAGCAAGTTCAGAGCTTTGAAGTCCATTAATTTGCCTATCAGTAGATACTTCCAGAGGAGTAGTACCGATTAATTGTTCTTCAGATTCATAGCCATAAATATCAAGTGCAGCAGAATTGCATTTGACACATCTGCCTTCAGAGTCCAAGATGACATGTGCGATTAGAGAAGATTTGTAAATTACATTGTTAAAGTCAACTTCTTTGAGACTGTTGAGTTGACCGGTATCTAAACTCCTATTCTTCTCGCCAAGCTCCTGAATAAGCGCTATGAGTTCATCTCTCGACTTATTCTCTAATTCATCCATACATTATATCCTTAACCTTACCACTACTAATATAACGAATTTTATCGGTAATATTTTATTAAATATTAATATACGATTCAAATTAAAAACATTACAATGAAAATTAATAAATTCGTCGAATATAAAAAAAATATTAGTCAAGATTAAAACGAGAGGGTTAAATGAAAAATTGGATTATAAGTATTGCTTTAGTAGCAGTTTTTTTGGGATTTATTTTAAATTTGAACGCGGAGGATAAAAAAATGTCCGGTGATATTTATCAATTTAGTGCCAAAACTATAGATGGAAAAATTCAAAGCCTTGCCGATTACAAAGGCAAACTAGTCTTAGTGGTCAATGTAGCAAGTAAATGCGGATTTACTCCTCAATATAAAGGTTTAGAAGAAATTTATAAGAAATATTCATCCAAAGGATTTGTTGTATTGGGATTTCCAAACCATCAATAAATTCTAATAATAGCTGAAATATTTCTGGTCTCATTTTACCAATTACCGTATAGCTAAGCTTACTCTTATTAAAATAATAAAATTGTTCTGCTTTTATATAACCACGATTATT
>JAUQWR010000595.1 GCA_030835065.1 Candidatus Kapaibacterium sp. | reverse complement strand
GAGCATAATCGGTAAAGACACCAGTAAAAAGAACCATATTAATAGTTTCCATTACTTCTTTGAGAGAGTAAGGAAGCGAAGCGATAGTTTCAGGATTGAGTATATTATTGAAAAGATTAGTATGCATTAAATATACAATATCCAATTTAAGATCTGGTTTGAACACACCGTTGCGAATTCCAGATTCAGCAATTTTATAGAAATTAGCCTGAAGCAAGTCAGAACGAAATTTTTCGAAAAGCTTCCAAGCTTCGGGCACATGCTTGCGCATATCAACAACAAATTCGCGAGTGAAAATTTTGGTAGTTTCGATATTGATTTCCCAAAGCTGATTTAAGTGAGGAATTAAATCATCATTTTCATTCTCAATTTTCGACATTACTTCAAGCATCAAACTTTCAATTCTTTCGAGTTCTTTTTCGACAATCGAATAGAAAAGTTTTTCTTTCGACTCAAAAATTTCATACAAAGTACGTTTGCTGATTCCTAGTTCTTTAGCCAAATCATCCATTTTCACATTTTTAAAGCCATATTTAGCAAATAAAGAACCTGCTAGTTCAAGAATTCTATTTCTCAAAATCAATCCAATTACAAAACTTACAAAACCAAAACAGTTTTCAACGTATCACAAAACTAAATATTTTTGAACAAAATTTAATATTATTAGTTTATGAAAAGGTAAAAATTGAAAATGAAAGGCGCAAAATTGGAGATGAATTCATTTTTTATCAACAAGTGCTTTTTTTATAATCAATTTTTACAATTCTTATACGAAAAAGAGTTATTTTTGTTCAAAGTAATTTTGACATTTTTAGGATTTTGAAATGAGCGATACCGAAAAACTTTACAGCGAATTGGAAGTAAACCTCGAAACCGCAAAGGAACTCGGTCTGACCGAAAACGAATATAATAAAATTGTAGAGATAATGGGAAGAATACCGACATATACAGAAATCGGTGTGTATTCCGTTATGTGGAGCGAGCACTGCTCATATAAAAATTCAATAAAGCAATTAAAGACATTGCCAAGATCGGGCGGAAGGCTATTGGTCGAAGCTGGCGAAGAAAATGCCGGATTGGTTGATATTGGCGATGGATATGGTATTGCATTCAAAATCGAGAGCCACAACCACCCTTCAGCTATCGAACCGTTTCAAGGTGCTGCTACTGGTGTTGGTGGTATTCTTCGCGATATATTTACAATGGGTGCAAGACCAATTGCAGCGCTCAATTCTTTAAGATTTGGCGAATTGGATTCTAAACGCACTAAATTTTTGCTTCGTGGAGTGGTTGAAGGTATTAGCCATTATGGTAATTCTTTTGGTGTACCTACTGTAGGTGGCGAAATTTATTTCGAAAATTGCTACCAGGATAATCCTCTTGTTAATGCAATGGCTGTAGGTATTGTTGATGTCAAAAAAACTGCTTCGGCTGGTGCTACCGGTCCGGGCAATCCAGTAATGATTATTGGTTCGAGCACTGGACGCGATGGTATCCATGGTGCTTCTTTATTGGCTTCGCGTGAGTTTGATGAAAAAACAGATGATATGCGCCCGACTGTGCAAGTAGGCGATCCATTTGCTGAAAAATTATTGCTCGAAGCTACTTTAGAATTGATTGATGCCGGTGTGATTGCCGGGATTCAAGATATGGGTGCTGCAGGTATTTCTTGCTCCACTTCCGAAATGAGTGCAAAAGGCAAAGTAGGTATGATAATTGACCTCGACAAAGTGCCTTTGCGTGAGAAAGATATGAGTGCTTATGAAATTATGCTCTCAGAATCGCAAGAGCGTATGCTTGCTATTGTCAATAAAGGTATGGAAGCCAAAGCTCTTGAAATTTGCAAAAAATGGGATGTGCCGATTACTCAAATTGGTGAAGTTACTGATGATGGACTACTAAAAATCTATCGTAATGGAAATTATGTTGCAGAACTTGATGCCGACAGCTTAGTGCTTGGCGGTGGTGCTCCTCAATATGAAAGAGAATCTAAAGAACCTGAATATCTCAAAGATACTCGCGCTTACGATTTGGAACCAATCAGAACCAAATCAGCTAACGAATCCGAGTTTTATAAATTATTGTCTTCACCTACTATTGCTTCGAAAAGATGGATTTTTGAACAATATGATTCGCAGGTAAGAACAAACACTGTTAATATCAAAGGCGATGCTGCAGTTGTTCGTTTGAAAGAATTACCAGGTAAAGGTATTGCTGTAACAACTGATTGTAATAGTAAATTTACTTATTTAGATCCATATACAGGTGGTATGGCTGCTGTATGCGAAGCAGCTAGAAATGTGGCTTGTGTTGGTGCCGAACCAGTTGCAATAACAAATTGCTTGAACTTTGGCAATCCTTACGATCATGAAGTTTATTGGCAATTTAAAGAAGCAGTTAGAGGTATGGGCGATGCATGCCGTGCTTTGGATACTCCTGTAACAGGTGGAAATGTGAGCTTCCATAATGAATCTCAAAAGCATGCAATTTATCCTACTCCAACTATCGGTATGCTTGGAATTATCGAAAATTTAGATAATGTAATGTCTGCGGATTTCAAAAATGAATCTGATAA
>JAUQWR010000594.1 GCA_030835065.1 Candidatus Kapaibacterium sp. | reverse complement strand
AACCAATATGAGCTATTATTTGATCTGTATTAAATTCATCGGAAATTGTTAGGTGCCTTATTTGAAGTGCAATATCAAGTCCGGCTCCGGAAGATATTTGTATCGGTTCCTGCTTCAAACTATAATATTTGATTTGAGGATATTCTGATTTAATATTTATACAAGAATTTATCGCTATTACGATAAAAAGTAACAACAAAATTTTTCTCATAATTTCTCCGGCTATTATTTCCAAGTTCAAATATAATATAAATTAAACCCATTATAAAATTTAATTTATTCAATTAAATTTTAGCCAACTGAAATACTCGTCTTTTTAGTTCGTTAATACATTTGAGAAATGATTGATTTTGCAAAGAATAACTAACCATTAGCAGGGCTACGTAACATTATTTATTTTTAATTAATTTGGAGATACTATGAAAAAAGTATTAGTCTTCTTAGTTGCCTTAACATTTGCTTTCACAATAGGCAATGCACAAATCTTTCAGTCACCTCGCATAGCTTTGGGCCTTGGAGCGGTTCATAGCGTAAACGAATCCCCAATGGGCGATAGAGACCTTAATTTTTCTGCAGGTTTGTTTTATCGTCATCCGCTAGCAAAATCATTTACTGGAGAAATCAACTTAGCATATTTGCAAAATAGCGGAAAATCTTCATATTATTCACAAGATTGGAGTACTAACCTATTTCAATTCGATGCTCGCGCTCTCTACCATCCGTTCATCATTAAGAATTGGTTGCCATATATAACACTTGGCGTGGGTGGATTAAATTTTTCTGCAGATAAATATTCTGAGATTGCAAATAGAGTCTATAACGATCCAGTAGCTCAGGAAAAATTTGAAAAAGCAGAAAAAAGTGGTCTTACTGGCGTTTTCCTCGCCGGCTTAGGTACTGAATACCGTCTTTCGGGCGATCTTTCTTTAGATTTCCAAGTTACATATAATGCTAGCTTTACAGACGATATTATGGGCGAGCATGATGCACAATATACAGATGAATCAAATATAGTAGATGGATATTGGAATTTTAGACTCGGCTTGGCTTGGGCTCCATTCCCTTATTCAGGCGATACTGATAGCGATGGACTATCTGACGATTACGAAAAGCAAATTGGTACTGATCCTAATAAAAATGATACTGACGGCGACGGCTTGATGGATGGCGAAGAGCTTGACAAATGGGGCACCGATCCTAAGCTCTACGATACTGATGGCGATGGAATCAAAGACGGTTCTGAAGTTCTTCAAGGTACCAATCCAACCGATCCTAGTGATAATATCAAATTTGGTGCTAATGTTGGCGATTTCTTCGTATTAGAAGGTATTGAAT
This sequence comes from Candidatus Kapaibacterium sp., assembly GCA_030835065.1. Taxonomy (GTDB): domain Bacteria; phylum Bacteroidota; class Ignavibacteria; order Kapaibacteriales; family UBA2268; genus JAUQWR01. The sequence continues at coordinate 1,130 of JAUQWR010000594.1, read as the reverse complement.
TTGAAACTGCTAAATCAAATATTCTCCCTTCAAGCGAAAAAATATTAATGAAAGCTTATAGAGCATTAAAGGAATATCCTGAAATTAATGTCGAAATTCAAGGTCATACAGACAATACTGGCGATAGAGATCTCAACATGAAATTATCTCTAGACAGAGCTGAATCTGTGAAAAACTGGATGGTCAGAATGGGTATTGCTCCTGAAAGAATGACTACTAAAGGTTTAGGTCCAGACAAACCAGCCGCTTCGAATGATACTCCAGAAGGCAGACAAAAGAACAGAAGAATTGAGTTTTTACGTACCAAGTAATACTTAGTTCCAACATTTAAATATTCAAAAGGGGCTGAATTTCTATCGAGATTCAGCCCCTTTAAATTTTATGTTTAAATATGCAATCTATTACTTCTTAATACCCATAATCAATCCATCGCCAATCGGTACAAAAGCAACTTCAAAATCAGGATGTTGGTTGAAAGCATTATTGAAAGATTTAATCGAACGAATATCTTCGGGATCTCTTTCAGGAGCTGTATCTAACAAGAATCCGAAAGCAAATGCATTATCAGCAGCAAAAATACCACCTTTTCTTATATGCTTTGCCAAATGTGTCAGATAATGAAAATAACCAGGTTTGTCGGCATCTACAAATACAAAATCTAATTTATAATCGGGATTAAAATTTTCGACAAATTTTCTGCCATCATCATTAATTACAGTGATTTTATTTGTAAGACCGGCTTCATCAACCATAATTTTCACAAAATCAGCATAATCTTTTTCTTTTTCTACAGTAATTAATTTGCCATTATCCGGCAAAGCACGTCCCATAGTAATAGCTGAATAGCCAGCCAAAGCACCAATTTCGAGTACATTCTGAGCATTGATAGATTTGAGCATAAACTGTAAAAATTTGCCTTGATTGCCTGATATTCTTATATCCGGCATACCTTTAGCTTTTGCAGCTTTATTTAATTTTTTCAAAAAAACATCTTCGCTGCTAAAATTTTCTTCCAAATAATTATTCAATTCGTCGGTTACGACTGTTGGTTTCGACGACATTTAATTCTCCTTAAGGTCTTGTTCCTAATCTAACATTGACGTTGACGCCGTGATTATTAATAGTATTCA
>JAUQWR010000593.1 GCA_030835065.1 Candidatus Kapaibacterium sp. | reverse complement strand
TGTTTTTTTTACTTCGAAAAATGATATAAACTGATACCAACTGCTATGCTTACGTTTAATGATTCAGCAGAGCCACTACCTTCGATAATAAATTTATTGGTTACCAATTTTGAAAGCTCAGCAGAAATTCCATGAGCCTCGCTCCCAAAAACTATTCCATAAAGCCCTTTTGTCTTAATTTTAGAAATTGAAGTTTCACCATTTACATCAGCTCCATAAAGCTTATGCTTGGGGAAATTTGTTTTCAAAAACTCCGACAAATCTTCTGTAGAATGAAGTGCTAATCTAAATATTGAGCCCATGGAAGCTCTAACAGTTTTAGGATTATAAATATCAGCAGAATTTGGACCTAAGACTATCTGTTTGTAACCAAACCAATCTGCGGTTCTAATAATTGTACCGACATTTCCAGGATCTGCAATTCCGTCGAGAACTATAACAGGTGCTGTATCATCCAAAGGATTTTCTTTACTGTTTATTACAGAAATTATTCCTTGAGGAGATTTAGTATCACATAATTGATCGAATTGATGCTTTGGTGCTATATATACAGCTACACCTTTTTCTGCAAATCGATCTGCTAAATTTGTTATCTGATTATTTGAAGATTCTCTGACAATTATTAGTTCAGTGTGGTGGTTGCTGTTTAGTAATTCCTCAGCTAATTTTTCACCTTCTGCAATAAAAAGCCCATTTTCATCTCTAAATTGCTTCTGATGCAATGATTTGATGAATTTTTTTAATCTCTGTGTGATGTGAAGAGCGTAATGCATCTCAATTTATTTAATTAGTTACACATTTTTTTCTATAAATTAACTAATAATATTTCTTATGTTAAATAAAAAAAATATATTAAGTTTACATATGATTTTATTATCTCAAAAAATTGACTAAATATGCGAATATTTATCGTCAATTTGATAATAGCAATATACATTAATTAATTAAAATAAGCAAAATAAAAGGTAAATAAATGTTAGGTTACGAGATAATTAGAAAAAAAAGAGACGGTCTGGGATTGACTTCTCAAGAAATAAAAGCCTTTGTGGATGGTGTTTGTTCTGCGGATATCAGTCCTGCTCAGGTTGGTGCCTTTCTTATGGCTTCTTGTATTAGAGGACTCAACCCTGCCGAAGTTTCTGAACTTACTTTGGCTATGAGAGATTCTGGCAAAATCTTTGATTTTAGCTACCTTGGTTTGCCTGTTGTTGATAAGCATTCCACTGGTGGAATAGGTGACAAAATTTCTTTGCTTATGGTACCTATTCTTATGGATTTCGATATC
>JAUQWR010000592.1 GCA_030835065.1 Candidatus Kapaibacterium sp. | reverse complement strand
CCCGCACCTTTCGAGTTTACTGGCGATATTTCTTCTACATGGCAGATCGAATCAGGCTGGGATTTTAGCTCTTGGAATGGCGTAGATAATAATGTATTAACAAGTGCTACAAGCAATCCTTGGCAAGGTAGTTTCTATACTGCTAAAGGCTCAGCTGTAAGTACAAAAACTAATGTTGAGTATTCAACTACCGGTCTTATTTTCAATGGTGGGCAGATAGGTGTGGCAAACTCTATGGCGGCTATGGTTGGCGGTGATGTTGATAGAGACAAACAAATTAATTCTTACGATAGAGTTTTGGTAAGACTTGATGATGGCACTTCTAATCCTCGTTCGGATATTACAGGCGATAATGTTATAAATGGTTTAGATAGAACTATTGTCGATCGCAATTTCGGAAAAGTCTCGTCTATTTATAATGAAACTATTCCTCCTATTATTAATGGATTTGGTCCGCAATGGCTCAAAGATCCTTTTAATGTAATTGCTCCGGAAAATCCCGAGTTATCTATTTTCTTCAACGAAAATGCTAAAATTCGCAAATCAAATATTGATAATTCAAAAGTTACTGATAAAAAACTTGCCGGGCTTAGCTATAAAGTCAGCGCTGAAGTCAAAAACGATACAAATTTTGTCGATGTTAAGTTTTATATTCAAAATTTAGGTTCAAAATTTGGATTAGCAAATTGTACTTTCGCAATCACATACAATACAAATTCCCTTGATTTTAATTCGCTGATGGGAGCTGATTCAGTTATATTCAGCAACAAACCAAGCAAAGGTTATTCAGCACTACGCACAGCACCGACTAGCAAAGCAGAAAATCCTCTTCCAAACGTAAGAACTATCGAAGTCGACTATGATGCTTATGCTAATTTAGGCGGAGAATCTGTACCAAACGAGAAAACATACCTTGGTACCTTAAGATTTTCGATTAAAAATAAAAAAGGCGCTCTTCAATTTACCTGGCACGACAGCAAAATTGTATTGACTACCGACAACCGCGATGCTACTCAATATGGCATATTCGAAACTATTCCATCAATTTTAATGTACAAAGCCGAAATGATTTCTCCTAACGGAGGCGAAAAGTTATCTCCTAAGAGAAAATACAAAGCAAGATGGAATACTGATGGCAAATCTGATGTTTATGTTGAACTATCGACTGATGCAGGCGTAACTTGGAAAAAACTTAACAGCGATCCTCTAGCTGCTGATGTAAAAATTTACGAATGGACAAGCCCTGATATTTTGTCAGATTATTGCCTTATGAGATTAGTCGATGCAGAAACTAATACAGAGCTCGACAGATCAAATTCATATTTTTCAATAGTTGCAAATTTTGCACAGCTTATCAGACCTTCCACCGATGATGCAGTTTATTCAGGAGGTGCATCCGATAAAATTAGATGGTCTGTGATTGGTTCCGATAGAGTACGCTTCGAATTCTCCTCCGATGCCGGTTCTAATTGGAAGCCGATTGGTTCGACAGTTATGTCTAATCTTAGCGAAACTGCCTGGAAAATTCCAAATGTCACTACCAAATCTGCAGTAGTAAGAATGATAGACTCTGATACTGATGTAGAGCTAGCACGTAGCGGTTTGTTCAAGATTTTGAACGGTACTTTAGTGTTCAAAGCTCCTAAAAATGGTGAGGCTCTGATTGCAAATAAATATTACAAAGTGAGATGGAGCTCGTCAGGGGTTCAAAACTTTGATATGCAACTAAGCACAGATGGTGGAAATAGCTGGCAGACTGAGCTTACAGATGTAACTGCTACAGTATATTATAAAAACTGGCTTGTACCTGAAAAAAGTAGCGAACAAGCTATTATCAGAGCTATTTGGAATAATGACCCTGAAATGGAATATGCAAGATCTGAAATGTTTAAAATTGTTGTTCCAAACAGTGCTCCGCAAGATCGCACTATCGAAGGCTATCAAATTGATAGAATTTATCCTAATCCTGCAAATTCAAAAATCAATATTGGATTTAGAATTCCTGAGCCGGGATTTGTCTCTGCAAAAATATTTGATATTAACGGAAATAAATTATTAGAAATTCCTGAAAAATATTTCTTAAACATTCAATCAGAAATGTTGATTGAACTTAACAATTTCGCTTCAGGCAAATATATTTTAGTTATTTCTTATAAGGGACACGAGATTAGTGATGAAATAAATATTATAAAATAATTTTTTTAAGTGTAACTTTTTTTTATATTGGTTTGTCTAACAATATATATAAAAGTTACACTTTTTATTTTGAGGAGCATTATGAAGAAGTTATTGATATATATTTTCCTTTACCTTATTGCAATAAACCTTTTTGCTTATGATCTGGACACAAATTATTGGAATAAATCTGACAATATCTGGACAAGTAAAAATCCTATAGACATCAACGAATTAGACAACTTCGACTATTATCTGAGTAAAAACAATAGAGATTTAATTTTTTACAACGATAGAGTGAATACCATTTATAGATTTAATCCTGAAAATTTTTCAATTATAAATTATTCAATACCATCATTTGAAAAAAATGTCTATAATTTATTTGCATACAGTCCAGATGAAAAATCAATATTATATACTCTTTTGGAAAATAATATTTTATATATTGCTGAATATGACATTCAAAATGATAGTTTAATTCAAAAAATTGCAATTGATTCATGCATTTCACAATATCCTGTACAAAAATTTCTTCATTTAAACTCACTTCAAACTGTTGACAGCTCATTTATCAACATTTCGTATTCAATTGATATTTCTGATGCTACATATCCATACCATAACTACACGAATGATTATGATAAACTAATGAATTTTAAAACTCATAATATCCATCTAAATAATTATAGAGTCTTTAAAAATGGTTTTTCTGAAATATTTTATGATAAAGTAAGTTTTTCGAAATTCCCTCCTAATAAAGAATTAATGATAGTTAGTTTCGGACATTCCATTTTTGATATAAATAACAATAGAAATTATATATTTTCCGAGTATAATTATACTTATTCTGATAAAGATAAGCTTCGCTCAAACAATTATTCTAAGTTTAATACTTTACACATTGGATTTGACGGTACTACTGAAAAATATAGTTTACTGGAAATAGATAGTACCTATTTTTCACTTGTAGGTTCTCCCAAAAAAAAATTATTAAACAGAATTAGAGAACTAGACCTTAAAAGTTTCGAAACAAAATATTATAAAGTAAGTCAAGAACAGATTCATAAATTAGATTATATCAGTGGTGCTGTACCCAATACTAAAGTTTACTTTAGGATAGAAGACTATGGTTTAGAATTTATTTCAATACCTTCATGCGATATTTTAGGAAAAATCAATATAGATACTTCATTAATAAAATCTTTTAGATGGTTGAATGAAAATTGGATTCATTATATCAACCAAGAAGGTCATTCTGTTATGATTAATATTAACCTTCTTGAATTATGCAAAAACAATATCATTCATGCTTCAAAAAGAATTGCTACTGTCGATGAAAATATTTCATTCAGTATAAACAAAATATATCCCAATTTAGAATATGAATGGATTTTTTCTGATTCTGATACAAAATCAACTGATTCTTTTAGCAAAAGCTTCGCTAATGAAGGATTGTATAGTATTAAACTGTTTATTAAGCAAAACAAGATTGTAATCGACTCTGTCGAATTAAAAGATTTTATCAAAATTATAAACAAAAAAAATAGAATTATTATTACTGATGAGCAAACAAATGATGATTATTTAATTCATTTCAATTATTCAACCAGTTTTGCTCCAGACAGTATCCATTGGTATTGCAGTTCAAAATCAGATAATATCCAATTATGGGAAAGTACAGATAATTCTATTACAAAATCTATGTATTGGAATGACGATTTGCAAATTTTTCTTTATCTTTTCGTTAATAAAGACACTTTTCTTCTTGAAGCCGACTATTCTAATAAAACAAATTTTAATTCAGAAGTAGAAATTATTTATTCTCAAAACTCTATTATACAAGACAATAATTCCTTTATTGATATAAAATATATTAATGATAATCTTTTTACTACAACTTGTGCTTCAAATATAAGTTTCTTTCAAAATACTTCGATAAATATATACGACAAAATTGGAAATTTTAAAACAAAAGTACTTGAAGCTACTGAAATTGATAATCCTTCTCAATTTGGTATGCAAACTTATTTCTTGCCCATACTTTGTGATTCTAACAATAATTTTTTTACTTTGAAAAAAGATGATTATACTCTTTACGATACAAAAAATCTGCAATTGACAGATGTAAAAATAACTAATTTCTACCGATGGAATCATTTGCTTTACAATGAACACGATTATATTCTAATAGTTGCAGCTAATATACTTAATAAAATCAAGTTACCATCGACTAACCAGTGGTCTGTTCCTATACCTTTTAAATATTACAATTCATATACTGATCATATTACTACAATAAAGTATAACAATAAATATGTGTTTTTCGGAAAAAATGAACATGACTCTTTAGCTATGTTTATTGTTGATAAAGATGGTCAATTGAAGTATTCTAAATCAATTACAAAATATAAATATACATTCTATCATCCTGCCGAAGTATTAAAAAACAAACTCTATATTCCTATTAGCAAAGATTCTATTTCAACCTATTCAATTTTGATTTTTAATTTGGATGACTATTCATACAAGATCATTGCCTTAAAAAAGAATTCAAATATGTATATTAAAAAAATTAAACATATCACATTCAACCAAACCGATTATTTCGCGATGTCTGGCATTTATGCAAATAGAAATATAATAAGAATTGTTGATCAAAACCTTTCTTTTGTTAAAGATTTTTATTTACCTCCTATCGTACCTTTGAATGCTGCAATTGAAATTCCTGAAAACTTATTTAAATCTACAAATTATTTCTATGGATATAATAATAATGCTTGGTCAATAGGTGCTTTTATCATCAATTCTCCTGACTCCATAGTCGTTTCTAATAAAGTCAGAAAATTAAATTTGAAATCTGTGATATTCCCTAATCCAAGTAATATGAATTTTGAATTGAAAATTGAATTAGATTCTGAAGCAATAGTAACATTGAATATTTACAATCAGATGGGACTTCTATACGACACCATTGATAATATTCTTTGTTCAAAAGGAAAAAATAATATTAGCTACAATTTCTCTAAAGAATTAGCTCCCGGTATTTATTTCATCGAAATCATTGCTAACAATGAAAGATATTTCGAGAAACTTATTATTCAAAGATAATTATTTTTAAATGTAACTTTTTTTTATATTGGTTTGTCTAACAATATATATAAAAGTTACACTTTTTATTTTGAGGAACGTTATGAAGAAATTATTACTGTTATTATTGTTACCAATAATATGTAACAATCTTTATCCTTTAGAATTAGATTCTAATTATTGGTCTGCCAATCAAAACTTATGGAAATCAAAAAATCCTGTTCTCTCTGACCTATGGACTCGATACTACTCAAACCAAACTACATTTAATGTATATTCTTCTATGTTTATAAATTCAAAGACAACAGAAGTATATTTTAGAAATTCTGCTTATAAAGAAAGCAATTTCGAAACTAAGAAATTTACTTTTAAAAATGCTGAATATACTTCAATAATCGATTCGAATGATGTCCTTTACACGAAAAAACCTTTTATTTTAGATGATGGCAAGACACTTATTTTTTATCAAGTACAAGGTAATGTAATTAATTATTATATAAGTTCGGTCAACAATACATCTTCATATTCATTATTTTACTCGGATACCATTCCGGCTAATACTACTTCGATAGATTTGACTAATTCCCCGCCAAATGTTCTAGTCGTTGATTCATCGATAATAATTCTAAATTATTACTCATATAATCATAATATGCCCCCTAAAAATTTAGCATATATTCCTACTTCTATTGTTTATGATAGGAAAAACAATACATTCAAAAAATATGATAAATATATCACTGAATACAATAATGGGATAATATACTCATCCTTCAACTACTGTTATGTTTCAGATGAAATGTTTAATGTTTGTTCAGTTAATTCTGCTGAATATTTGATAAATCTTTTTAATAACAACGAAAAATATATAAATAGTTATAATTATAGCTATATGTCAAGTGGAAATAACGTTGTTTTTGAAAATGATTTTACTATAAAAACTGGCAAAAACATTGGATTTGCCAATAAACAATATTATTATAGATTTGACAAAAACCAAAATGATGTAAGTGCTTCTTTAAACAGGATATCCACTAAAGAATTAAATAGAATTCGAAGAATTAATCTTGATGATAGTCTATCTGAAACTATCATCAAATGTAATATTGATAGTATCTCTACCAATATCTTAAATCAAAAACTCATTCCTATTCCTGGCTCAACCCTGTTTTACTATAATTTTGCATCTGATTCTATAGCAATTGTAGATGTAGAATCTTTGAAAGAAGTATTTAAATTCAAATTAAATATTGATGCTATTCTCTTGTGCAAGTGGGTCGATAAAAACAATATATTCTTAGCTGATACTGCTGGATATGCATACATTTATAATATTGATTTAGAAAAAAATATTATTAATAAAATATATTCAAATACAAAATTGGCTTTTACTAACCAAGAGATTTTTAACAAATCTAATATAAAAACAAACAATTATGAAATAAAATGGACTTTTGGAGATTCTACCGTTCTCAATGGCAATCAATGTTTTAAAGCTTTCTCCAAACCTGGCTATTATTCATTAAAAGTTGAATATTTCCAGAATTCCGAACTAAAAGATTCATTGTACCTTGATAATTATTTTTTGATTGTTGACAGTACAAAAAATAAAATTAATATTACTCAAACATTAGACGATAACTCAATAGAAAATAAATTTGAATATAATTCCGATTTTGTTCCAGATAGAGTGAATTGGGTTTGTTCAGAATATTCTAAAAATGATACATTGTGGCAAAACTCAGACAATTCTTTTGTAATTAGCAACGACTCTTTAAACTTATATAATATTGCTCTTTATCTTTATAAAGGCAATGATTTTATAAAACTTAACACAATATATTCACCATCTAAATTCTTCAAAGAAAATAATTTGACTATAAATCATTACAATAAAGATGCTCTTTCGAACTTCATATCTCGTGATTATAGAGCTGAAATTGTTGGAAATAATATTGGTATATTCAATTTTACTTTTGCCAAAGCATATTTATTGACAAAATCTTTTGTCGTTGATTCTTTAGGATTACTAAAACTAAATTATAATAATACTTTTACTCCTTTATATCCTTTGCTCAACGAAAAAAATGAATTATTGACTGGCAACTCAAATTATTCAGTATTAGATTTGAATAATTTCAACAAATTATATTCTTTCAAATCTAATAATGGCGAAATTAAATTATTTCACAATAATAAATTAATATTTATAAACGACAACCAAGTATCAAAATATGATACAAGTGGCAATCTTATTTGGAAAACTACTATTTCTTCGAGTTATCCAAAATGGTCTTCTAATAATGTTAGAGTCTATCCATATAACGATACTTACATAATAGTTGGCAATAACGAAACAAATGGATTTTCTTTCACCAAATTGAATAATGATGGCTCAATCATTTGGGATTATAAACTAAATTTAAAATCTTCATCTGTTATTGCATCAATTCAATCAGGAAAGTATCTTTATGTACCCTTTATGGGCGAAAACAATTCGATGGATTATATCTATAGATTTGACTTAGATAATAAAGATAGTGTCAAAATCATTAATTTGGAAAATGATACCATCACTAAAAAGATGAAAGTAAATAATATTAAAATGATCAAATATAATGGCAGAAATTATATTGCTTGCGCTGGCAATACAAAAGATGAATCTGTTTTAAGATTAATCGATCATAATTTGAACCTGGTAGAAGAAATTGTTTTACCATATATTATTTCACCAAATACCTGCTTTGTCTTATCAGATAATCTTTTTAATACAAAAAATTATTTCACAATCCTAGATACTAACTATAATTTATCTTTCGGATCTTTCACAATCAATCGAGTCGATACAATAAGTTCTTATATTGATTCTAATTTTATAAACACAAAAAATATCAAAAAACAAATTTATCCTAATCCAAGTATTGATAAATTCGACTTATATCTTGAATTAGATTCTGAAGCAATAGTAACATTGAATATTTACAATCAGATGGGACTTCTATACGACACCATTGATAATATTCTTTGTTCAAAAGGAAAAAATAATATTA
>JAUQWR010000591.1 GCA_030835065.1 Candidatus Kapaibacterium sp. | reverse complement strand
CATATTTTTTCTGAATTTCAACTGTGTATTGTCTTGCTCTTGCTTTATATTCTTTAATTTGAATGGATTCTGACTGCACTTGCGAAGATAATACATTTAGCCGGTGAATTGCTTTATTCAATGCATTTTGTCTAGTAGGTTCCTGCTTGAAATCAGGGATGGGAATATCTGGCGAAACAGATCCTGCACTAAATTTATTCTTTCCCATCAAATAATTAAAATGCACAAAAATAGAGCTGTCAGCATTTTTTTCTACAATTGATGCTTGCGATTTTGCCTCATCTACGATCAATTGCATATCCTTTATTTGCATTTCCCTATCTGTTCGTGAAGACATATTTGTGTTTGATCTTTCAAAAGCAAATCCATCAGCATTTAGAGCAATTTCGTAGAAATCGAAGTTTATTATTTTATAATTATTCACCTTGTTCTGAAGCATTTGATGAATCTCGCCTTTTCGCAATTTTAATATCAACTTTGAATAATCCGGCGAAAAAGCAAGTGTTCCAGTATCTGCCGACACAATATTACGTGTCATTGGCTTGGATTGATCGTAGATAGTAACGCCAAACAGCATACCAGTGAGCGAATCTACTTTTCGAGAAAAAATTGTATAACCATCTATTTCCGAAGCAAACTTCCCAGCTTCGATAGCAAATGTAGGCTTTTTCCGTTGAATATCGGATCTTAGCAAATTCACCTGATGATTAGTTTCGGGCAAAATTACATCATTAAAGTAAAACAATCCAACTGTAAGCATAGCTCCAACAATCACAACAGGCAACATCATCCTGAGCAAGCTTCCACCACTTGCTTTTATGATTGTAACTTCGTGGGCAGCCGATAGAGAGCCAAATGCCATTAATGTAGAAAATAATGTAGCCATTGGCACAGCTAAAACCACCATCCAAGACATATTGTAAACAATAAACTGGAAAATCACCCATTCGCTAAGCCCTTTGCCGACCAGTTTGTCTAAAGTTTTCATCAAAAATTGCATCAAATATAAGAATATTACAATTGATGCTCCGAAAATAAAAGGTCCTACATGGGCACGCAATATATATCTATCAACTAATCTCATTAATATATAATCTTAGTTCAACATTATTAGTTCAATTTAAT
>JAUQWR010000590.1 GCA_030835065.1 Candidatus Kapaibacterium sp. | reverse complement strand
AAAAACCAGAGAACAAAGAAAAATCTGCTGAGCAAACTAGAATCGAGTTAAAAGGATTCTTTGAAAGATGCTTGAAAATTAGTGAAGCTCAAAATAGATGGCTTTATAATAACATGACTTTACCTATAATCAACTCAAAATTAAATGAAATTGGTAGTTATGTGAAAAACAGCTCTCAAAAAAACAATAGCAATGGCTTGAATATGACAGAATTTAAAGAAAATATGGTTAATGGGTTTGATATGATTAAACAAGTCGCAGAGGAAAATCAGTTTAAATTTTAAAAAGCTCCATAAATCGATTTTAAAGCGGTTTTGTGGTGTAAGCTATATAATTTATCAAAATAGGCTGCTAAAATTCAATATGAATTGATTCTGTTGAAAATTTGATATAAAATTCATGTTTAATTTAAGCTTATTTTCAAAATATGCTTTTATTAGACGGTAAATAAGTAAACTTAGCAATCCGGAAGTTAAGTTTACTTTGCTATGTAAGCACTTTAGTTTGGAACTGAAATAAATTTAGGAGAAAAGTCATGCAAATTGAAAAAGAAATCGCTCAATTGATAGATATAAATGATTTGCCAGATAATTTGAAGGATGCAGCCGAAATTTGTGGAATTGAAGCTATTCGCAATCTGATTCTGGAATTTGGTGGAACTACAATTGTAATCCCACAATTAAAGACTTTTAAAAAACCTATTGCTAAATATGTACTTGGCAAAACTCCTAACGAATTGCGGAAAATTCGCAGAAGTCTTGCTTGTACTGATAGATATTTAAGAGAAATTAAAAAAAGTATGGGATTAAACTAAATAAGTAGTCAATTTTTTTATTATTTCCTCTATATCGTTCTCCGTTAGAGTTAAAAAAGGTCGTGCTGGCATTATAAGCTGGCGCGACTTTCTTTTAAATTTTCGACTAATAACGTTTTTTGCATTGTCTTGCTTTTTCGCAAATTTATAGGTATAATTTCCGGCTTTATTCTTTTTCACTTTCCATTTGGCTTCAGATTCTCCGCCCTGAATTTCGATTGTTCCGCCATAATTATGTATTGCTGCATATTCAGAATTAGCAGAAATGAGAATGCTATTCCTGCCTGATACTACGACACTAATTGAGCGTCTTAAATCCCCTCTACGGTTTAAAGTGGGTTCTAAATCAAACCCTTTCTTTCTATAATTTTTGATTGTTGATTTGGCTAATGGTTTCCATTTGTATGATCCACCGGAGAAAAGATCAGTTCCTTTACCGTCCCATCTTCCACCCTCAGCAAAGTTTTTTAATATTGCTTTGTTAACAAGTGCAGCAATTTTGACTAAAATGGGTTCTAAATTACTCCCTTTTTGGGTGATTTTATTTACTATTTGCTGTATTTGTTCCGAAAAATCTTTCATTTTGAAAAATCCTATTATTTTCTTATTTATTTAATTATCAATAACTTACGAAAATAATGTTGTGCATTATTGTGCAGGTTATTGGGATTTTTTACTTAAATCTTCTTTCAAAGCTTCCTGAATACCTTTAGAATACTTTGAAATTTCTGGCTCCCAAGTTTCAAGTGGTGAAATTTGAAAATCTTTAGAATCAGAAAGAAAATCTTTATAATCATTTCCATTTTCAACACCTGAAGGATCGTCAGTTGGTTCTATCCAGCAAGAACAACCGTGTCCGGATGGTGGGTATATTCTTTTCCAAATTGGATCATTAGCCCTAAATTTTTTACCGTCAAATTTTGCATGATCATTTCGTTTAGTATTTCTGTGGACTTGGTGATAAATCCAAAATGGGTAATCGTCAGAAATAACCGAAAGGTGTTCATATTGTCCTTTGGATTGAGCCATTCGTAAATTAGTATCATAAATAACTTTTAATCTTGAAGGCGTTTTTCCGGTCCATCCTGCTTTCTGCATTCTGTCTATTAAATCACCATTTACAACCTTGGTTTGGAAGGTTTTGTAGGCCCACCCTTCAGTCATTGCTCTTTCGACATAGGTATAGATTTCCTGTAATACATCTGCTTTTAGAATGTTGGCTACAGTAAAAGCCGTATCATGAGCGTTTTTCAAAATTTCATTAAACTTATCAGCTGTTATTTTGTTATATCCTCTTTTCCTAAGCCACTCAAGAGCTTTTTCTGGAGGCATATTTAAAACAACACTTAAACTTTCGTTAGGCTTTTCTGCAAAGTTTAAAGTTGGAAATTTGCCATGCTTTAGATAAAAACTTTTCAGTGTTTTCATAATATTAACCTTTCAAATATGCTTCGAGATGATTAATTGCTATTACATCAGCCAAAAGTTCTTCAATTTCGCTTGTATCTAAATCAGGGTATTGAGATACTATTTTTTGTAGAAGTTCATCGTAAGTAGTGCTATTTCCATTTACAATATTTTGCACGATATTGTTTACAAAATCCTTTGCAGATGAATTGAAATCATTATCAGATTCAGCAAAAGAAGCAGGCATAAAAGATGATTGCTGTTGTTTAATACTAAATTCATCTTCTTTCAGGTTGTAATATCTGCCATAGTATTTTTCCGTGAAGTTAATTTGATTTAAAAGTATTTGATCCCGTTGAGCTAATTGTAATTTCCAGTCATCAGGTTTAACCAATGAGAATACTGGAGGCATAACTGATCCAGGAGGAAAATTTAATTCAAGAATATAGGAAATTAGAGTATTAAAGCATTTTTCGACCATTCTTGAATCGGATTCGATAACATCGTCTCTTACTTGCAGATGAGTTTGCGACATTGCGTAAGATCCTGTATCACCTTGTTCAGTAGTTAGTGTTTGAGATAGAATAGCCTTAGAAATTTCGGCATTATGAAAATGAATCCAAGTATTATACATTGTTGAATCAATATCGACAGGCTGAATTTCAAGATTTGCTCTTGAGTCCATGGCATAAACACCCCCTGCAGTTTGTTTAGATATCATATCTACAGTACTGTCAATTTCATCTTCTTTAATATTACGGTCGATAATAGCTTTGACATATGGAATACCGTATTTTTCAAGTGCACGAGCCCATAATTCAACCCCGCCATGTTTGAACTGAACATTACTATAAATCTTCTTGAATATAGCTTCTCCATAAGTTGAATAATTATTGCCGATATGATGAGCAATAAGAACTTTATGTTTAGGTACTAATTTGGGTTTAAATGAATTTTGCTCATTGAAATATAAGAGTTCATTTGAATCGTACTGGAACCACCAAGCCGGGCGTCCTTTAATATCCAGTGGTTTTAAATATCCATTAGAATAACCCCAGTAAATTTCTAATGGTTTAAAGCCTAAGTATGGAGCTTCTAAG
>JAUQWR010000589.1 GCA_030835065.1 Candidatus Kapaibacterium sp. | reverse complement strand
ACTTTATTAGCATCAAAGCTCAACAATTCTACAGGAACGATAGTACCGCCATTAGTAACAACGAAATCGATCATACTGCGAAGCATAAATTCGATATTGCCAAAGTGACGCCAATCTAAGCCCATATAAACAACGTTGTTTGAAAGAGTTGATGTAGCAACACCAGCGATCTTATCATTAGCATTTTTATCAGTAGGATTTTTGAAGTAATAAGCAATACGTGAAAATCCTTCATTAGTTGAATAAACATCATGATATGTGCACAATGGTTGAGCATCAGCTGTACTACCATTATACCAACCAGTTGTCAAAATATCTGTCGAAAGATTACGAGCTAAAGTAACACCTACCAAGTTGTTTAATGTTTGGTCTGCTGGCAAGTTTGTGCCTGTTCTATCGCTATAGTTTGTACGAATCTTATCTTTGATAAGTTTTGGATAAGTAGCAACATTTGCTCTTACCAATTCTTGGCTACCGATAAGTAAGTTTTTCTTTTCGTTTGTAATGTTCTTAGTTAAGAAGTCATTAATGTTGATTGATTGATAACGAGTAATCGCTTTATCATCAGCATCTGACCATACTAATGTTCTATATAAAGTATAATCTACATTGCGTGGTTCCCAGCCATTACGTTCGAAAATATCGATATCATAACGTGGTTTTTCAACGTCTACATTAACTTCCCAACCAATGCGTTTCATACCAGCAACCAATGTATCAACATTCAATTTACCAGCAATTTGATCTACATTATTCATAGTTGTCAAAGCAACGTTATTTACATCATTGATTTTCACGTGACTGTTTTCAGCAGAAACGATCAAGCTCAAGTTTGCTCTCTTCAAGTAGAATCTTGTTACTTTCGAGATTAAGTTATTTGACAATACTTCGTCAACATTAGGATCTAAAGTAACATCAATTCTATAACGTGGAGTTACGTTTGCTTGCATTGAAGTAAATAATGCAGGAATTGTATAGCCTTGGCCACGTAAGTCTGAGTATGTTTTTGGATTCCAATCATCATTCAAACCAAATTCATCGCCTAATTTGAAATCAATCATAATATCTTCAGTTGAGCTTACTGTAGCTTTAACTGTCTTAGTCAATTCCAAGTCTCCAACAAAGTTTACAACATTCAATTCTGTTGGTTTTTCGCGATAAATCTTAACAGTAACGTTTACGTTTGTTTGTTGGATATTACCATTGTTACGCATTCTTGCTTTAACATTAACAGGAGCAGTAGTCATGATATATTCAGCATCTGCGAAGTTGCCAGTATAGTCACGATATACGCCAGGAGCAGCAAAATTCAATAATTCAAGATCGGAAGTATAGAATAAGCCATCAAATTCGAAAGCACCAATGTCGTAGCGTTGGTTTGCAACACCGCGAACTTTACCATCGATATCTGTCAAAGCTAAGTCTGTTCTATCACCACGATTGTTCAAGATTGAACTCTTTGGTGCTAATGGATTGTATTTAATTCTCAAGTTTTGAGGATTTGTACCAACATATGCCAAATCTTTAGTAAAGTCGCCAAATACTGATTGAGCATCTAAGTTTGTCCAATATCTCCATTGGTCAATTTGTTTGTATTCGTTGTTGTAACCATATTCGATTACTTCATTAGTTTTATCTTTGTTGATAAAGATAAATCTGTAAATATCATTTGGTGTGTTATTTTCGAACCAATAAGCGTTACGATTTGAAACGAAATCGCCTTCGTTTGGCATTGGACCTTGATATAAAATCAAAGCTTGAGCTTTTCTATCGTTTGTTGCTTCTTTGTCGAGTATAGCTAAAGCGTTGTTAATTACTGTAGTAGTTTTAACTTGTTGCAATGCCAAAGCAGCTACAACACCAGTGTTCATAACATTGCCATCGCCATTCATAATTACTGTGTTATTTGCAATTTTATTAGCTTTAACAAAGTGTTCTGCTCTTAATGGAACATCGAAATTGTTGCCATTACGTTGTGAGAACAATCTGATACCATAGCGATTTGTAGTTGCGTTTG
>JAUQWR010000588.1 GCA_030835065.1 Candidatus Kapaibacterium sp. | reverse complement strand
TATCGGTGGTACAGATGGGCAAATGAATAATAATAATATTACTGCAATCATGCCTTTTGACTTAACTAGGCCATTAGCTTTTAGATCGTATATTGATTACAGAAATAATTCACGATTATATCCTTTAGGATATTTTTATTCATGTATTAATTATATACAAAGTATTGAAGAATATTCTAATAATGTTGATGTTCATCCTAGTTTTAATTCAATATTAACTGAAGACCCTATGAATTTTGATAAAAAAACGGAATTTCAATATGAGGATTATTTGATTAATATATCTTATTCAGATATTCAATCTTCACTATTCCCTTTTTCATCTATTAATTCAGGTCAAAATCCTCATGCTAGCCTTGTCAAATTTAAAGGTATCGAACTTCAGGAAAAAAGAATTACTAAGATAGACAATGATTTTGAAAATAAAGAAGTGAAGTATTATTTTCAAACAGAGGCAATTAACGTAAATATCAACTCATCTCCTCATCCATTTAATATAGACCGATTAATAAATAATTATAAAATATATAATTCTTGCGTATCAGAAATTAATACATATGATATCCCACTTGTTGGAACTGACCAAAGACTTATGTCAAAAGTTCAATATGAATATTTATTTGGTATTTCAAGTCATAGTACAAAGAGAAAAAGCTATATTTATAATTATATGGATGGTATTCAATCTCATAATGGATTTACAATTGAAGAATATCAGTTTGGATAGCCTCCTAAACAAAATGAAATTCAGATTTATGATAGAAAAATACTTAGTTAAGAAATTAAACATTTTGATGCTGCTGGATATTTAAATATAAATATCCCTGTTCGCAAAAATGTATATGAATATTTAATGTTTGATGATGGTGTGAACACAGTTTATCATTACTTGAATAAAATGAAATATTATGTTAAATTAAATAATGTTGAATACTTAGAGAAAGAAGATATCTATCAATATGATTTTCGTACAGCTATAAGTGATCAAAATTTAGTACCAAGGAGTCTTATAAGTGGGGTAATTGATAACTTGTTACCGTTTATTTCAAAAGAAACTTTAAATACCAAGTTGTTTGAAGTTGGTACAGGACAATTAGTAGACGAATATCAAACAGAAAAAAAGTATTCTCATTTTGGTTTAATACGTGATACAAAAACTGATGAACCATATATTGATTTACATTGGGATTATCAAGGCTCTCGGGAACTATATCAAATAATGGTTAGTTCAGGTGAGACTCCAACGTCGGATGCAAATTATAAAAATAGAAAAGATGCAAGCAATAGAATACTTGATATGTATCGTTGTAATTGCTATGAAAGTATCGCTATGCCATTTAGAGATGCTATTGGCAACTGCTTTATGATAATTCCTGAGGCTGTTGAAAAATACGAATTTATGCCAATATTAGGAGTGGTGTCCGAAGAAAACACGAAAAAGGTTAGTATTCCCGGAGCTCCAACGATTTATAAAAAAGTATATACCTTAAACGACAATTATAATATGCCATATGAATTTGAGAGAGGTAAAATAAAAAAAGAACTAGTATATGATATCAATGATCTTTCTAAAAGTATTGTTGCTAATGAATATACTTATACAAAAGGTCCAATTGGTGGAGGGCTTTTATTTGAAACAATAAATGCTAATGGTGCTAAAAAAGCCAACTACTATTTATACAATACAAAAATGTATAATACAAATCTTGAAATTCTAAATGGAGTTACAACTTATAGTGAAATTCAAATACCTGTTTTAGAAAGTATTAAAAATAAGTTGTTTACTGTTGAATTAATTAATGGTTATAATTCATTTCCATACGCTAGGAATCAATATTATGTACCTTTTGGAATAGCGTATGACAATAATTCTCATATGTTTAAAACTCCTGTATATGAATCACCAAATATTTTTTATAGAACAAACCCAATTGCTACAAGGGAATTTATCCGATCTGTAGATATTAATACAGGTGCAGAATTAACAGAAACTAAAATTGGCTTGTCAAAAACTAATAATAATTTTACAATACATAATGCCGAACCAGCAAATAATGCATTTAGTTTGATAAATTTATTTGAATATAATCATGATGGTTTGCTTACTGCTATAATTGATCCTAATAATTCTTTAACTAGTATGAAGTTTGATAATCAAGGTCGATTACTTCAAACAAATCTACCCTATGATTTTACTCTAAATCTAAATTTGTATGAGATTAATACTGATCATAGAACAAGTCCCGTCATTTTTGGAACATCATTTTCTTTATCTAGGATGAGTGGATATGAAATAAGAGATTATAACTTAAAACCAGATGATACAGAATCACCTGGCAATGCGATAATAGATAATAAAAAGAATATGTTGCATGTATTTGGAAACAATAGAAAACACCATATCATGCATTATTTCGATGAAAATTTAAGTATGTGCTATAATGAATATAATCTTGACAATTTTACAAATTATTTCTCTCGTAACAATATGTCCTCTAAATATTATGATGGTATGAAGACTATAACAATGCGTGACTATAGAAAAAAATCAGATTATTTGAATGGCAAGGATTATCTTGAGAATTATTATATTGAAAAGTACAAAGAATTTGATGAGATGAGTAAATCAGCCAGCTGGTTTGATCCAGAAATGGTTTATAAAAATATAATAAATTTGCATGAACTTGCAATTGCTAATCCCGATGAAGTAAACATTAATATGGATAATGCAGTTGTTTTTGCTGCATTCTTAAGACCAAATTGTTTTGACAAATCGGTAATGGAAAGGGAATGGCAGTTTGAATTTAATGTTGATGCCATATATAATGAAAGGTCTTTCGTTGAAGCCAATAATGGTGAGAGAAGGAAATGTTCCCAAATTTTAAGCGCAGACATTTATTTTTATGTTGCATCATCTTTTTACTTTGACAAGGATAGTAGGGGAGAATATAATAATCCATTTGGTTTTGATATTAATGCTACAGATTGGACTGTAAAGAAAGTCCATGTTTGTATACCTACAACCGGAAAAGTTAAAGTGAGTATACCTGATGAAGTCATGAAATTATTTTCTGATAAAACTGATGTAAATCAAGATAGGGAAAAATACTATTTATGTGCTGTAATCGATAATAAAACTCAAATTTCTAGATTTGATATTGATAAGAATTCTGTATCTATTACAAAAAAAGCTCCATTTGTAATATCATATCCAACAGAGAATCCTGCTTTTTATCGCCGAAATTTGACTAAGGATGATTTTTCAACAAAGTATACCTATGACTCAAATCCATTTAATTCATACAAAAAAACAAGGTTTAATAAAGTATTAAATTACCAAAAGAAGATTGATGATCAATATTCAAATTATTTTGCTAATGGAAATTCTGTAAC
Source organism: Candidatus Kapaibacterium sp. (assembly GCA_030835065.1). GTDB lineage: Bacteria > Bacteroidota > Ignavibacteria > Kapaibacteriales > UBA2268 > JAUQWR01. Next base: position 282 of record JAUQWR010000588.1, on the reverse strand, counting down.
TCGTACTACTGGTTATTTAAGTTTATATCGTTTTGGTACAACCCCATTTAAAACATATAAAGCTAATTATTCGACTCAATCTCCTATCTATAAAGAATTTTTAGATATTAGTATTTGGGGCAATGGGAAGCCGTTTTTAACTAAATCCTTATCTCCCGATGATAATTTTGTGCTAAATAATGTTATATCTTATAATTGGAATAATAATTTCCAAATTCAAAAAGTAACAGGTGCAATCGAAAGTGATATTAGTTATTTCGATGAAAGATATATAAAAGAAGG
>JAUQWR010000587.1 GCA_030835065.1 Candidatus Kapaibacterium sp. | reverse complement strand
CGCCATTGAGCAGAGCGGATCAATTTCAAAATAGGTTCCATTTCTTCAGGTGTAGCACCGGCATTCCAAGCAGCTTGAGCTTCTAAATGTAGTTTAGAAATACTCTTTTCGCACATTCTGCGTATTTCAGTAACTTTGTTTTGTCTGTCGTAAACATCTTTGCGAAGCTGCTCTTCACTTTCTCTATGGCATACTTGGCATGAATTAGCAATATTATTAAGAGGACTTTGAATATGATGGTCTGAAAACTTGACTCCGCCCTCAACTTTGTATGGCATATGGCAATCAGCGCAAGAAACACCTCTTTGAGCATGAATACCAGTCATGTATAATTCATAATCAGGATGCTGCCCTTTAAGCATTTTTGCTTTGCTTAGCTGATGTTCGAAGTCATAGAACCCTTTTTCGTCATAATATTGTTCCATAGAATCAGCCGAAAATCCTTTATCCCAAGGGAAATTTAAGTAGAAATCAGATTTGTTGAAATAATATTCGACGTGGCATTGAGCACAAACCAAAGACCGCATTTCTTGATGAGTAAAATCTTCGATTTTTTTGCCTCTACGAGCAAAAGCTTCAATCAAAGCAGGGCGAGTGATTCTTAAGTTCATTGTTTTTGGATCGTGACAGTCTTGGCAGCCAATCGGATTAACAACTTCAGCACCCATATTAATCCATTTGCCTTTGTAGAATTCGCCAGGACCCATTTTTTGCATTAGTCGTGGTACGTCTGTCGATTTACAAGTCCAGCAAGTTGCAGGTTGAGGGCTGTTTTCAGCACCACCAGTGCGAAGAATGTTTCTTACATCTTTAATGGCATAAGCATGGCCACGAGCTTGGTTGTATTCTCTTGAGAAACCATAACCAGCCCACATAATAACTAATTCCGGAGCTTGCTCGAGATAATCAATCATTTTAGAGCCGGCATACATACTAGCAAAGTTAGTGTCTAAAGTTTTTCTATAAGTTTCGTATTCTTTAGGGAAATTTTCACCCCAAATTTCATTTCTGGGCTCCCATTCTTTAATGTTTTGAACTAATTGAACACGTGCAACAGTTTCAGAGCGACGTTCAACAATAGAAGCAGTTAATAAGCCAATCAGGAATACTACAATAATAGTAGCAACAAAAAGGGTAATATTGACCCAAGGCTTTCTTTTAGATGGTAAATTTTCAGACATTTTAATTATCCTAAATTAGTATTACTTTATTCTTAACATTTTCATTAACCATTCCGGAGCAGCAGGGCTAAGACCAGGAACGATTGCGTTTGGAGTTGAAGCTTGTGAACTAATCCTTCCGTGTGGCACTTCTCTGTGGCAATCCCAGCAAAGCATGCCAGCACCATGTTTGTAATTTTCACCAGTCACATTTCGTACGGATACAGTTTGAATTTGATGTTCGTGACATCTAATGCAGTTTTCTTGTACAACAGTTTTTCCAGCTTCGCCAATCCTGATAGCTTGTGGTTCGGTGCGAAGTGTAAAGATTGTAGCGTGTCGGGAGCCGTCCGCTGCTTTAAAATAAAACTTGCGAAATATATTGTCATGTGGCACATGGCAGTCGTTGCAATTTGTCCATTGCCTATGACTACTGTGCATCCAAGTTGAATACTGTGGATACATTAAATGACAATTGATGCAAGCTCGCGGATCGTCGGATAAATACGAAGAAGCATTTGAAATTTTAAATGCTGTAAGAGCCAATCCCACGAATATACCGGCAAGTATTATCACCGGCAATCGCCATTGCGGAGGTGGCATAAGCATTTTTATTATGCTTCTCTTCTCTTTAATCCTCTTTGAATCCAATAGTTTACTCCATAGCAATATAAAATCAGACAAAAAAGTTCTATTAAATAACGTTTCGAATATAATAAAATTTTATGAATTAAACAAGTGTTTTAATTTTATTAATAAATATTATTCACAAAAAAAAATCTTTTTTGGCACAATTTTTTAATGTAAATTGATATTTAAAATTAAAAATCGGGTTTATGGATAGAAGAAATTTCATGGCATTTTTGACAGGATCGGCTTTAATGCTTGGTTCGAAGTCTTATTTAAAAGCAGAAACAAAAAGTAATATTTCTGCAATAGATGCTATGAATAATTCGATAGCAGACGAGATAATAATTAGCCAGACTGATAGATTCAAACCTCAATTAGAAAGATTTATAAAGCCAAGAGGATTGCGTCCAAACTCATTAATTGCAATTACTGCCCCAGCTTCTCCTGTCAATATTTGGGAAATTAATTCTACAATAAATACATTAAAGAAGCAGGGATATAGAGTAGAAGTAGGCGAAACCATTAAGAATCAGAAAAATGGATATAGATATTTAGCTGCGCCGGATGATGTAAGAGCAAAAGAATTTATGGCTTATATAGAAAGAAAGGATGTGGATTGTATTATTTGTGGTCGTGGCGGATATGGCGTGATGAGAATTTTGCCTATGCTCGATTACGAAAAAATTAAAAACAATCCCAAAATTATTCTTGGATATTCAGATATTACAGCTTTGCTTCTTGCTATTAATGTGCAATCCAACTTGGTTACTTATCATGGTCCGGTAGCAACTTCAGCTATGGATAGTTTTACTTTAAATAATTTAATGTCGATAATTAAAGAGCCTAAAGGTAAAAATTTCGATATTACTGTAAACGATATGCAGGTAATTAACAAAGGGCAGACAGAAGGTATTATTCAAGCTGGCAATCTTAGATTAATTGTGAGTACTTTAGGATCGAAATATGAAATTGATACTAAAGATGCAATTTTGTTTTTAGAAGATGTATCTGAGCATCCATACGAAGTTGATCGAATGTTGTCTCAATTAATGATAGCAGGCAAACTAAACAGCTGCAAAGCAATTGTTTTTGGTCAGTTTAAAAATTTAAATGTTAGAAAGCCATTTTACCCGAACAAATCTTATACAATTGCTGAGATTATCAATCAGATAATAAAGCCATTAAACATACCGACTGTGATTGGAATGCCATTCGGTCATATAGACAAAATGATGACACTTCCGATTGGTATAAAAGCATTTTTGAATACAGAAAAGAAACAATTAAAGTTAATTGAAACTTCAGTAGCTTAAATCTAAGCATATTCTAATTTTTTAAGTAATTTTTTTACTTATTTGTTGTTATTATTATAAATAATAACAACTTTTTTAATATATTTGTGTTACTATATAAAATACTTATTATTATTAATAAGTAATTAAAAATGTAAATAAATAAAAGAAAATACATAAAGGTTAGCGTATGAAGAGATTGTTGACGTTTTTTGCAGCTTTGATGGCAATTTTAGCCACTAATATTGAGATAAAAGCTGATCCTTTATTCCAACTTGCTGGGGTTAATTGCTTTAACTATCCAAAAGTTCAGGCCTCATTTTTAGCATTAGATGCTAATGGGAACTCATATAAAGATTTGACTTTGGATGATTTTGAAGTGTGGGATAATGGCAAGATTGTTCCTAAAAGCTCGCTTGAGCTTGTTTGTAACGACCCTCCGATAAGTATTATGCTTGTTGTGGATCAAAGTAAGTCTATGGAGACTGATTATGGTTCAGGTCGTAAATGGGATTGGGTGAAAGATGGTATTAAATCATTTTTGAACCAAATTCGATTAATTGACGGTTCAGCTATCGGTATGACCTCGTTTGGGCATTATGCTGTATTAAGAGCACCATTTATGACAAATAAACAAGATTATAAAACTTATATTTTGGATACATTAGAAAAATTAAATGTAGATGGTGGCACTAACTTTAACGTTGCTTTTTTAGGTGATAAAGTAAATTTGCCATGGGAAGATGGAAAAAAGGATAATCCTATTTGGCAATTAAGCCAAAGACCGGCAAACATGAGAAGAATTATTGTTATGCTTACTGACGGTCAGCATGATATGGCTAATGGACCTGTTTGGGTGGATTCTATCATCAGATCATTAAAATATAATAATATTCAATGCTACGGAATCACTATTGTTGATACTGTAAGTAAAGAATTAAGATTAATAAGTGAAGAATCTGGTGGAAAATATTTTAGAGTAACTAAACGAGATGAATTAGCTGATATTTACAACTTAATTGCACGAGATATTAACTATAAAGTAATGTGCGATCTTATTTGGAATACAAGCCCATCATGCGATGAAGTATCTTCTTATAGAGATGCAGCTATTTTATTTAAACGTCAAAATGTAAAACAATCTAAAACATACAAGATACCACCGGAGGGAATTGCATTTCTCGAATATGACCAATCTGTTTTATCCTTCGGGAATATTAACGTTAATGCAAGCGAAACTCTCGCGGTAAAGGTCACTGCCAGAAAATCAGACTTTGTTGTCAAAACCCTTAATATTATTCCTTCTACATATTTCGAGGTTGTAGATTGGGGGACTGGTGATGGCAAAAAGCCTACTGGAGACATTATTTTTAAAGAAAATGAAACAAAAACATTACTAATAAAATTTACTCAAAAAGATGCCAAGCTTTTCAGAAAAGCCAATTTGTATTTTGCTAGCACACCTTGCTTAGCAGATTTGCCATTGACTGGCGGATTATCGCAAATCTCAATTTTAAGACCAGTGGATGCCGAAGTATATTCTTCGTGCGACTCTATTGATATAGTTTGGGGTGGTGTCGATAAAACTACTCAAGTCAATCTTACTTATAGCACTGATGGAGGCAAAACTTGGCTTCCGATTGCAACAAATGTTACCGGCTACCTTTATAAATGGAAGCCTACTATTAAAAGTAATAGTTATAAAGTAAGAGCATTTGTTTCTCCTACGAAATCGTATATGTGGGCAAAGAGTTTTGGCGGCAAAGCTTTTGATCATGCTGCAGGGCTATCTGTTGTTAAAAATTCTCCTTACTTATATGTTTGTGGATTCTTCGAAGATGTTGCTAAGTGGGATGACACTACAAGAACTTCAAATGGACTTAAAGATGCATTTTTAGCTAAATATGATACTGAAGGAAATGTGATTTGGGTGAAGACTGCAGGTGGCGACAAAAATGATTCTGCTGCTGCTGTTATGGCTTCATCTGCTGATGTTGCTTATGTTGTAGGTACTTGTTACAGTGGTGCTACATTTGGATCTACTATTCAAACATTTCCTATTGAAGCAAATCCTGCTTTCTTTATGGCTAAATATACAAAAGATGGTAGCGTAACTGTTAGAACAATTGCTGCAGATAATATTTATACCGGATTTAGAGCATGGGGACGTGCTGTTTACGTTGATGAAGTTGCTGGAAAAATTTACTTCCGTGGTGAGTATTCCGGCAAGCTTAAAGATCAAGGTAGAGGCATTGATTTTCAATTTAAGACAAATCCTGGAAGATTTACAGTTGTATATGATTTAGGAATGAGTATTCCTAAATATATTGATGCTTGGGATGCTTCAATGAATAGCAAATTTGCTGGTCTATCTGATAAAGATCTTGATGGTAATCTTTATACTGCAGGCGATTATTCAGGTTCTAAATCTTTTGGTTCGTTTACTGTCAATTCTAAGGGCGATAAAGATGCATTTATTACAAAATATGGAGGGCAACCCGGTTCTGCTGATACTACTGGCATTTTTGCTGTAAATACATCTTCGGTGCTTGTCAAAACTCCAAATGTTGATTTGGGATCTTGTACTTTCGGCTCGCAAGTAGACAAAAATTTCAGCCCAATGCTTGTAAATAAAAGCTCTTTACCATATCAAATTTCTGATATAAGAATTACTGGAAGCCATCCTGATGATTTCTTCCCTTATATGTCTAAGAATGATTATATTGGTAAGATTATTTCTCCTGGCGATTCTTTAGCGATAAGAATTGCTTTTAAACCAACTGATGTGAATTTGCGTACTGCAATTATGGAAGTAATTCCGAGCTGTGGCGATATGGCTGTTATTAATATGACTGGCAACGGTACTTGCGATGCTATTACTTATCCAATAGATATCGGGTTGAAATCTATAAATAAAGATTTTGATACTACTTTGTCTTGTATTTTCTATAATTCTAACGGACAATCTATTGATATCGATCCTCAGCTTGAAGGTACTGATAAGAATTTCTTTAAGTTGTTGGATGCTAGTAATAACCCGATAGTGAAGACTTCTGTTGCTGCTAAGTCTTGTTTTGAAATGAAAATCAGATATACTCCAACTGCACCTGGCAAACATACTGCAAAGATTAATTATCATATGCCACAAGTTTGTAATCAGGCATTTACTAATTTGACTGCAGAAGCAATTAACGCCGACTTAAAAATTCCTGATATTGATTGGAAACTTCGTAGGGTTAATAGTGTCAATGATACTACCGTTAGAATTTTCAACAATTCATCTCTTCCTTTAAAGATTCCTAATAAGGATATAAAAATACTCAATCCTACTCCAGATGGAGAATTTGTTGTTGATTTGTCAAAATTTACAACAAGTGATATTATTATACCTGCTAATAAAGATACTTTGATACCTGTTTCGTTCCGTCCAAAGAATGAAAAGCTATATGATAATACATTATTAGTAAAAGTAGAAGGTGTTTCGAATTACCTTGGTGGTAATCTGAAAGGAACCGGATATCTTCCTAAGATTGATGTACAGTGGGATTGTGCCGCTGATGCTCAGATTGGCAAAACAAAAACAGTATTGCTTTTGGTAAAGAATCCTAGTAAATCATCTAAATTGAAAATTAATAAAATTGATTTAGTTCAATCTGGCAATGATTATAGAGCTAAAATTAGTTCAGATCTTAATGCAAGAGAAATTGATATGGAAGGTACTGCTACAATTCCGATCGATTTCACTCCAAGTTCTGCCGGCTTAAAATCTATTACATTTAGAATACAACATGATGCTTATGATGGAACATTCAAACAAGAATGGAAAACCGATGATTACAACTTCAAATGTAATGTTAAAGGTGTCGAATTCACAAATTCATTAGATTTCCAAAATGTAATGATTTGCGACAATCACACAATGGATGTTACTATTACAAATAATAGCGGCGATTCTACATTAGTAATCAAGAAATCTGATGTAAGTGTAAGTGGTGCAGATGCAAAATATTTTGTGCCTGAAGTTAATGCAGACTTAAGCATAAAAGGTGGCGATTATATTAGAATACCAGTTGTATTTAATCCTGATGAAGCAAGACAATTTATTGCTACATTAAATATTAAAAACTCATTTGGAATTACTATTTCTATCCCGCTTAAAGGTGAAGGTACATTTATGCAGCTTGATTTAGGCAAAGCCGATGTGAAAATCATCCCTGGTGATTATTACACATTGTCTGTAGGCTCTGATATAAAAGCATTGAGCACTGGTCCTATTACAAATATCAAAGCACAAATTGACTATAATTCAGATATGATTAATCCGGATAACAATGGATTTTCTTCCTCTGCTCAAGGAATTCAATGGGCTCCAATGGATATGTCGCAAAAAGACAAAATTTTGATTAGTGGCACCGGTAGTTTGAATACTCCATTCAAAGCCGAGCTGTTTAGAATCAAATTCAGAGGATTTTTGGCTGATACAAATAAATCTGAGTTGAAATTGTTTGTCGATTATGGTTGTGATTCCATTTATGCTAGCACTATAAAATTCGAAACAGATGGTGTTTGTTTCTTAGATGGCAGAGTAATCAAAATTAATACAAGTAATTACTTCTTATTTGGTCCTAATCCTAATCCGGTAAATAACGAAATCAAATTGGATTATGGAGTTGGCATCAAAGCAGAAA
>JAUQWR010000586.1 GCA_030835065.1 Candidatus Kapaibacterium sp. | reverse complement strand
GATAGGACGTTTAGTAACTTCAACCATAGAAGCTAATTCTTTTTGAAGTTTGTTCAATTCTTTGATTTTTTCGTGAGCAAAAACAAGAGCTTCTACGAAATCGGCTTCAGAAATTTCTTTAGATTCACCTTCGACCATAGTGATAGCAGTATCGGTACCACCGACAGTGATATCAATATCGCATTCTTTCAATAATTCATTAGAAGGATTGATAATTAATTCACCGTTATGGCGAGCAATTCTTACTTCAGAAATAGGACCATTGAAAGGAATATTAGAAATCATAAGAGCAGCAGAAGCGCCAACAGCAGCTAAAGTATCTGGATCGACTTCAGGATCGGCAGAAAACACATTAGCAACAATTTGGGTTTCGTGATGCCAGGTTTTTGGAATCATAGGTCTGATAGGTCTATCAATCAAGCGAGCACAAAGCACTTCGCGATCGCTAGGCTTTCCTTCGCGGCGGGTAAATCCGCCAGGAATCTTGCCAGCAGCAGCGATTTTTTCTCTGTATTCAACTTGCAAAGGCAAGAAGTCTATGTTTTCAAGCTCTTTTTCTGAAGCAACTACGGTAACCAAAACCATAGTATCGCCAGAAGAAACCATAACAGAACCGTTTGCAAATTTAGCAAATCTACCGGTTTCCAAAGTATATTCTTTACCGGCAAATGTAGTTTTTACGCTTTGAATAGCCATAAAAATCTCCATTGAAATAATTAATAAAAATAGGAAATGGCAGCTTTGCTTATTGCTGAACTTGAGATGAAACCCTAAGTAGGTTCCGTCGCAAGTCCAGGCTTCGCTAAATAAGCATACTGCCTTAAAAGTAAAAAAAAACGGCGATTTAGCCGCCGTTTTTTTTATTTACGTAATGATAATGCAGCTATAATTGCACGATAGCGAGCAATGTCATTTTTAGCAAGATAATCTAATAATTTTCTGCGCTTGCTTACTAATTTAATTAAGCCGCGACGAGAATGATGATCTTTTTTATGACTTTCGAGGTGACCTGTCAAATCATTAATTCTTGTGGTTAAAATAGCTACTTGCACTTCAGGCTTGCCTGTATCGTTGGGGCTTGCGCCATGCTTTTGTACTAATTCAGCTATTTGTTCTTTAGTTACCATTATTTCCACTCCAAAAAAGAAATATCTTATTTATAACGAATTACAAATATAAGAAAACTTTTGCAATTATAAAATCATAAATTTTCAACAAGATCTTTGCATTTTCTTTCATCTTTTTCTATTTGATGAAGCAATGCATCAATATTTTTAAATTTTTCTTCTTTTCTTATGAATTTATGGAAAGAAACTGTTAATTCCATTCCATATAAATCACTATCAAAATCAAAGAAATGAACTTCTAAAGTTGGTTTTGTATCGCTTGTAACTGTCGGTCTCAAGCCAATATTTGCCATGCCATGCACCAG
>JAUQWR010000585.1 GCA_030835065.1 Candidatus Kapaibacterium sp. | reverse complement strand
TTTGATCTTTTCACCTAATCTTAAGTTCTCTTATGATTTAGATTTGGGTTTGAGCACTTATTCAGAAATTGGTTTTAAATACACTCCACCAATTTTCAACTATCTAATTGATGGAAGATGGAAGCAATCCAATTATTCTTTTTATATAAATATATTTAGGGGAATTAATTAGAAGATTTATATTTTATTCCATCAATAAATGATTTAATCACAGTCTTGAAATTATCTTTATTTTTTGCTCTGCTTAGCCAAACGAATAAATACAATACCGGTCTTAATATTTTTACAAGAGTTGGAGCATGTAGTTTATCTATTGCAATTAAATTTCTAATTAAAAAATAATGTTTCCATGTAAATTCATATTCGTTTGCAGCAGGCTGAATCATCCTATTAAGTCTTGCATCACGAGCAACATAAGTCTTAAAGCCATTTTTTAAAGCTCTTACCCAATATTCAGTATCATCGGCATAAATGAAGAAATTCTTTTCAGGAAATCCAATAGTTTTGAATATTTCTTTAGGAATTATTGGACCTTCGAAAGTAATACCTTCTGCATAGATAAGCTCATTTTCGAAATCTTTGTTAGTGATTACTTGCTTCCATATACTTTTGAAAGGATTAGACATATTAAAATAAATAACATCATTCATATAAGGTTGATTATTCATATATCTAAGAGGAGCAACAATTCTATCAGGTTTAATGAATTTACATAATATTTCAAGACAATCAGGCTCAGAAACAACATCGTCATCCATAAGCCATATATAATCAGAACCGAGTTTATATGCCTCTAAAGATCCTCTCCATTGCCCTCCGGAACTACCGATATTTTCTTGTTTAAAAACTAATAAATCAGTTTGCTCGGATAGCCATTCTTCAGTGCCATCGCTGGAATTATTATTAATGATAATTATATTATCTAGTTTTCGAGTTTGATTGCGCAATCCCTTGATAACTTGCTTTAGAAGTTCTAATCTATTAAAAGTAACGACAACTGCTGAAATAATTGAACTCATTTATATTCCTGTAATTTCAAAAAGACTTAAATCGGCTGACTTTAAAATTGTATCCTCAAAAACTTTGGCAAATTGCTGCTGCGAAGGCATTATAATTAATTTATTTGCTTGGTCTAAAGGAAGCCATTCAAAAGTGTCATGCTCTTCAGATAATTTCACTTCAGAATTATTATCGACCAAAGCACCAAACACAGGCGAAAAGCCTAATGTATCTTGTTTAGTATTGAAATAACTTGCAAGGCCGGGAATAGTCCACATTCTTATTGGTTTGATACCAATTTCTTCATTAATTTCTCTAAGAGCAGTCTGCAATGCAGTTTCGTTTTCTTCGATTGTGCCTGTAATTACTTGCCAAATACCAGGATAGGGCTTTTTTTTCATACTTCGCTTAAGTGCAAGATGAAGTATTTCATCATCAATAATTTTTACTACATGTAATTGGATTGTATTTGAAATAATTTTAGGCATTATACAATCCTGAATACGAAAAATTTTAGATATGAAGTTTCAGGCATTGATAATAAAACCGGATGATCAGGCGATTGAGAAGCTCTATGCACTAATATAAGATTTTTAGATTGTTTTGAAGCTTCTTTAAATATTAAACTTAAGAAAGTCTCTTCATCTATATGATGCGAACAAGAAGAGCTTACTAAATATTGTCCTGATTTGAGAATTTTTAGTGCTAATCTATTTATTCTTGAATAGCCTGCAATAGCTGTAGGAATTGATTTTTTATTTTTAGCAAAAGCAGGAGGATCTAATACAATAAGATCCCAATTAGCATTATTCTTTATTTCATTTTCGAGAAAATCAAAAACATCTGCCGAAACGAAGTCACAATTTGTTAATTGATTTAGCTTAGCATTTTCTTTCGAAGCGATTATTGCTGTTTCAGAAATATCTACACCAAGCGAATAAATAGCACCTGCAGCCGAAGCATTCAAAGCAAAAGAGCCTTGGTTGCAAAAACAATCTAGTACTCTTTTATTATTTGAGATGTTTCTAATCCATTTTCTATTTAATTTTTGGTCTAAGAAATATCCGGTTTTTTGACCTTCAAGTAAGGATAAATTTAATTTTAAACCATTTTCGATAATAGTAATTTCATCAGGAATTTCACCATAAATAATTTCTTCAATTTCAGGTAAACCTTCAATTTTGCGTAGGTGAGAAATTCCTTTTTCGATTATTCCTTTAGTATTTGGCAATACATTTAATAGGGCATCGATAATAAATTGCTTATAATTATTCATAGCAGCAGAAAGTATCTGCATAGCAATATAGTCTTCATATTTATCAATAATAAGACCAGGTAGCAAATCCGACTCGCCAAAAATTAATCTATAAGAATTTTCATTAGGGAAATACAGTTTTCGCCATTCTAATGCATTAGAAATTCTATTTATAAAGAAATTTAAGTCTGGTTCAGTTTCAGTTTTTAATAATCTCACAGCAATCAAGCTATGAGGATTATAAAGTCCATATCCATAAAATTTATTATTATTGCCGAATACCTTTACTAATGGAGTAAAATTGACTTTTGGAAGCTCCAGCAATTCATTGCTAAAAATCCAAAGGTGACCGGATTGAATTCTTTTTTCGCCACTACGTTTAATAATTAATTCGGTCATTAAATTTTATCTCCTAAAACTACTTTTTGTGGGCTATCAATTGCAAAACCAAGGAATCTTTGAGCTTGCTCGAAGAAAACAGAAGGAACGTCTGTAACATAAAAATCGATATTATGTTTAATCAAAAATTCTTCTCTTTCGTCGGCTAGCATATTACGTTCGGCTAAAAGTCTTAAAGCAGTAACCGAGGCATGCTCGCCACTATCAATCAAATTGAGTCCGGGCATAAGTTCAGTAATTAAAGAAGAAAGCAATGGATAGTGAGTACAACCCAATACAAGAGTATCAATATTTTCTTTTTTTAGTTTGTCGAGGTATTCTTCTGTAATAACTCTGGCAACTTGATGGCGCATCAGTCCTTCTTCTACAATTGGTACGAATAATGGACATGCCTGAGAGAATACAGTAATTTTATCGCCGCCTTGAAGTGTAGTAATACCTTCGGGATAAGCATTGCTATTGATAGTTGCACGAGTGCCAATAATGCCAATTCTGCCGTTGACAGTAGTTCGAAGAGCAGCTGCAGCAGCTGGCTGTATCATACCAATCACAGGAATATCACCTGCTTTGTTTTGTACAGCTTCGAGAGCAACAGCCGAAACAGTATTGCAAGCAACCACAATAAGTTTGACATTTTTTTCGAGCATAAATTCAGTCGATTCGTCGGCATAACGTCTTACTATATCATCGGATTTATTACCATAAGGCACGCGGGCAGTATCGCCAAGATATAAATAATTTTCGTAGGGCATAAATCTAATTAGCTGGCGCAAAACGCTCAATCCGCCAATACCTGAATCAAATACACCAATAGGTCTTGATTTATCCATTTTTATTTCAATATCATTTATAAATAATATACAAAAATAACACTTTCGTTCTAATTTGAGCTTACAAATTAGAACGAAAAGTGAAGAGAAATAATTAAAGATTTGCTTTAGGAAGAATAATACTGAATTTTGCACCTGTCGGGGCATTTGGTTCAAACCAAATTTTACCTTTGTTTACTTCTACCATTTCTTTACAAATAATAAGCCCGAGACCGGTACCTTTTTCTTTATTTGTACCAACCGTAGTATGGGTAGTATCAATTCTAAAGATTTTGGAAGCAGCAATTGGGTCAATTCCAACTCCGGTATCCGCGATAGTAATTTTCATATATTCATGATTGAATTCTTCGCAACTAATATCAATAGACCCATTTTCGAAAGTAAATTTAATGGCATTAGACACCAAATTATGAAGAATAGAGCGCATCATCATCCTATCTGCACTAATCTTGCATGTATCAGTAATAAGGTGATTAATACGAATCTTTTTTCTATCGGCATTAGTTTGCAAAACGGCGATAACATCAGAAGTAAGAATAGATAGATTGATAGTTGTGGGCAGATATTCTATTCTGCCTGTTTGCATTTGAGCCCACTGAAGCAGGTTTTCCAACAGTTTGTATTGATTGACCAAAGTATCATGAATTTTTCGGTTAATATCACGTTTTGTATCTTCATCCATAGATTCATCATCTTCGTTCATAAGTTCAGTAAGTCCAATAAGTCCCATAAAAGGACCACGAAGATCATGAGCAATTATGGAGAAAAATTTATCTTTTGTAGCATTTAATTCCAGGAGTTGAGAGTTTTGCCTGTTAATAATATCTCGTGATTTTTTAATCTCTAGTTGAGTCATAACTCTGGCAATTAGTTCGCCTGAATTAAATGGTTTTGTTACGTAATCTACTGCACCAACTTCAAATCCTTTGATAATATCTTCCGTTTGAGCTTTAGCTGTGAGAAAAATAACAGGAATATCTTTGGTATCCGGATTTTGTTTGAGTTTTTCACAAACAGTAAAACCACTCATACCGGGCATCATAACATCGAGAAGAATCAAATCGGGTGGATTTATCGAAATAGTTTCAAGTGCTTGAAATCCATTTGTAGCAAACCCGACATCAAGACCTTTCGACAAAAGAATATTGCCTAATACCTGAAGATTTTCGGGTATATCATCAACAATCAATACAGTATTTATTAGTTCATTATTTTCCATTTTCTTTGCTTTCTTTCAAATTCTTCAAAATGTCGTTGAACCTTGACAATATGCTAATAATTCTTTCAATTCTAAATGATTCTGCCTGAGCATGCAATTCTTTTGCATATTCAATAAGCATAAGGCACTCATATTTTTCGGCAACTTTAAGAAGTTCATCACTAAAGTTTTTAATTTTAGATATATACAAAGATTTTCGAGCACTTTCGTAAAGTGGTAAAATATAAGCATTTATTTCATTAATCAATTCGGGATTAGTTTCAGTAATAACAGATATTTTACTTTCTATTTCGATTTTTAATTCATTACCCGGAGCATCTAAAATTGTATGCGGAAGATGTTTAGTCAATTCTTTTAATAATTGAATCTTAGAAACTGGTTTCCTTAGGTATCCATCGAATATATTTAATATTTCCTGAACTTGCTCTTTTAGAGCAGATGCTGTAAGAGCAATTACAGGAATATG
>JAUQWR010000584.1 GCA_030835065.1 Candidatus Kapaibacterium sp. | reverse complement strand
AGAACATGATTAAAATGCACGACTTTAAGGTAGCAGCCGGAAGATCCAACGTTGAACTAGCTCAAAAAGTAGCCGGTCATCTTGGGATTGAACTTTCGGATACAAGCATCCGCAATTTCAGTGATGGTGAGATTTGGGTTAAATTCGAGGATAATGTCAGAGGTGTTGATCTCTTCATTATCCAATCGACATTTGCACCCGCTGATAACCTTATGGTATTGCTTATGATGATTGATGCTGCTCGCAGAGCTTCTGCAAAAAGAATTACTGCTGTAATTCCTTATTATGGCTATGCTCGTCAGGATAGAAAAGACCAACCAAGAGTTGCTGTTACTGCAAAGCTTGTGGCAAATCTAATCGAAAGAGCTGGTGCTGATAGAGTAATTACAATAGACCTTCATTCATCACAGATTCAAGGCTTTTTTGATATTCCTATGGATCACCTTTATGCTTCTCCTGTTCTGATTAGAGCAATAAAGAAGTTAAATTTGGATCCTGTTGCATTTGCCGCTCCTGATGTTGGTGGCGCCAAAACTGCTCGCTCTTATGCAAAACGCCTTGGTGGTGACTTAGTTATCGTTGACAAACGTCGTCCTCAACATAATGTTGCTGAAATTATGCATGTTGTCGGAGATGTCAAAGATAAAAATGTTATGATTGTCGATGATATGATTGATACTGGCACTACTTTTGTCAATTGTGCTGAAGCTTTGAAAGACAAAGGTGCTATTCAGGTAGTTGGTGTTTGTGTTCATCCTGTGTTTTCTGGAGCTGCTCTCGATAAAATCGAAGCTAGCAGTGCAGTTAGCAAAGTTTTTGTGACTGATACTATACCAATGAAAAGAGATCTTGATAAAATACAAGTGGTTTCGGTTGGAGAATTATTAGCTGAAGCAATTATTCGTACTCACGATAATCGCTCTATCAGTTCCCTATTCGAAATTGAAAGATAAAGAAATTGATTAAGCTAAATATAAGGATTTAACGCTATGAAAGAGATAGCATTAAAAGCTAAAAAAAGAGATACAGGAAAGCAAGTATCAAAAAGAATTAGAAGAGAAGGGTTAGTTCCTGGTATTTTCTATATGAATGGCGAAGCTGCTTTACCATTCCAAGTGAATCCAATGGATCTTCGTCCAATCGTTTATACTGCATCAAAAAAACTTATCAGCCTTGAATTGGAAGGTGAATCACCTCGCCAATGCGTGCTTAAAGATATTAAATTTGATCCGGTTACTGATAGCATTCTTCATGTGGACTTCCTTGGTCTTCATAAAGATCATAAAGTTAATATTCAAGTTCCTGTTGTTATCAAAGGTTCTTCTTTAGGTCAACGTAAAGGAGGTAACTTGCAACAAGTTATTCATACTGTTGGTATTAAATGCTTGCCAGCAAACTTAGTTGATGCTATCGAAGTTGATATCACTAACCTAGATTTAGGCAAATCTATCCACTTCCGTGATTTGAACCTCGAAGGTGTTGAATTTAACATGCCTTTAGATGCTATGATCTGTGCTGTAAACGCTCCTCGCGGTTCTCAAGCTCAAGCATAGTAATAATTTTATTATTAAAAAACCTCAGCTGATTAGTTGAGGTTTTTTTTTGCATTTTTCACCCGATGAAATAATTCATCGGGTGATTTTTTAATTATTTACATTTCCTAACTTCGGGCTCGCAGATTAGTTTCTTATCTTCTATTATCGATTTGAAAATATGTCTTTCTGCAGTAGCTCTTACATTGTCGTCATAGTTTGCAGATACTACTTTGTAATATTTCGTATTTGCATTTGATACTTCTAGCAATCTTACATCAGGAATCTCTGCCTCGAGCAGTTTATCCCTCAGTTCTTCTGCTTTAGCCTTTGTATCAGTCTGTAAATATAAAATCTCATAGCAATTTTCATTGATACTTACCGGTTCTTCTTTTTCTATTGTTTTTCTTTTCTTATCCGATAATAATGATTCTTGATTGCAGCATTGGCTGGAATATACTTTCCCATTTTCATACTGAACTCGATGTACAATTACATTAATTCTTCTTACAGAATCAAGCATATAATAATCATTATCTTCGTGTTTATAACCTTCAATTTTCGAAATTGCTTTTTCGTCAATTCTTCTTCCGTTAGTTAAGATTATTACTTTAGAAATATTAATTGAATTTCTAAATTCTTCTTCATTTTTAAATTTATCCGGAGTTAATACTAATCCATCATCATAAAACTTCTTGAATTTTGGATTTTTCAATAATAGCTTTATTAATTCTACATATCCAAAATATGCTCTCAAATCGGATAAATCTTCATTTTTTTCGTCAAGTTTTGAACCTGATTGGATACTAACTGATTTAAATCCATTAAATTTCAGATTTTTTTCGTCGAAACTAGCAGCAATATAATTAACATTATCATTCCCTAGATAGCGTCCGCCTGTTATATTTCTATGATCAGAATAAGCATCAAGTTGGATAATTAGTTTATTTCCTAATTGAGGCATTAGAGAATCAATATCTTTGAATTTTGGAAGAATCGAGTTGCTAATTTCATCTACCATTTCTTGGTAGTTTTTATCTACTTGCTTAGCATATTTTCTATATGCAGCAATACGATTTTCCCATTTTATTTTTCTTAATTCTCTTTGCTGCTCAGTAAGATTAGATCTTCTATATCCAAAATATTGATTTTCGGGTTGAAGTTCAATAAAAGAAGCATTATCATATTTTTTGGATTTCAATTCTTCCATGTCTCTCTCGAGATTGCTCAAAGTATTGACTTCCCAGAAACCAGTTTGGAAATATGGTGCATTGCGTCTGTCGTCATCCCACAGGCTTACATAGTCCCACTTACAAGGTGGATATATGAAATAATCAGGACCTACATATATAGTGTCATAAATATCAAAATCATGGTTATAAACTTCTTTAGGGAAATTACCTAATCTCGACAATTTTGACCATGCCATTGTATTATAGCTCTTATTTACTATTGTATCAAATTGTCTTATTGTATCAATTATCTCAACTTCTCTATATTTTGTAACCTGCTTGCCTGCAATATATTCTTTTCTAGATTCTACTTTAAGACTTGTAAAACTAATTGAATCATTACTCAAACTAATATCTTTGAGTAGTGTACCGTCATTAGTTTGAAGTTTTCCAATTTCACTTACTGGAATTCTTCCCTTTTTATAAACTGTATCGTAAACAATTTCAACTTTACCATTTAACACTGTATCATAAGGTAACTTTTCACTACGTTTTTTTTGTAATGGTTTCAATTCTTTAACAATAGAAAATGCATAATTGCTCATAGTCTTACTTGAATTATTACATTCAATTTGATAATAAAGACTCGAACCTCTTACTTTATATCTTCTACTCAAATCTAATACAAAATCTGCTGGGTTAGAATTTTCGGTATTGACTATATTGCCTTTGTCATCTACTAGTTCAATTTTGAATGGACCTTTGCTAATCACTCGATTCGGACTATCTTTATGTAAAGTTGAATCAATAATAACAACATGTAGATTTGCTTGTGGCGGTTTACATCTCTTATCGAATGGAAAACTATAAATATCAAATCCGCCATAGTTCTGAACATAATCTTGTCCATCATTTTTCTTCTTTGCAGAAAATCTATCAGAAGAAAAATAAAGCATTTGCGGAGCTTTGCTATCAGCAACAAATGGCTTTGGAACGTACGGGAAAAACTCTTTAGCACTGGTATTAATTCCATCTTTTGATTTTGCTTCTACAAGTGCAGGTGTATTTACAGCTTTTATTGTTTTTGATTCGAAATCAATACTTAGATCGACTGAATAAATATCGAAGTCATTAATATCTTTATTATTTCTATTGGAAGCAAAAAGCAAAGTTGTATTGTAGCACAAACAATAAATATGAGGTGTTTCTTCATTAGCTCCAGTATTAATATCACTACCGGCTAAAATAAAATTATGTGGTTCAGTCCATTTTCCATTTATTCTAAATGCATAATACAAATCAGAATTACCATAAACAGTATCAGTTTCTTTCAAACTTTTTGCTTTAAGAAATGGAGCAGAAAAACCACCAAAATTATCAGCTCTATCCGAACTCCAAATCAATAACACATTACCTTTGTCGTTTTCTATCGCACTTGGATGCGAATCCCAAGTATTAGTATTTATTCCTTTTCCCAAGTTTGCAAAGCTTAAATCGTCGTTTTTCACAGAAAATTGAAAAATATCAGTACCTCCGACATAGCCATAAACCGGTATATTATTATTTATCGAATATAAAGAATCTGGAGGATGAGAAACCACAAAAAATCCGGATTGATTATTTAAAAAACTTAAAGCATCAATATTTTTTGAGTTTTTCTCGCCAAGCATTTGATTCAAAAATTCATAAGAAGGTTGTACATCAGCTGCTTTTGCATCAATATTAAACTCATTTGCACAAGGATTGTCATTCTTTGAAAAAGTTGGCAATTGATTTGCCGCTAATTCATTTTTGTCGGTATTTACTTCTTTAACACTTCCCTTAGGTATAATTCTATTTCCTTCAGAGCAAGAACTTACGACCAGAAGCGAAAGAATAAATATAATAGATAAATATTTAAATTTCATATCATTTCCTCAAAGTTTTGCTCAAATTATGGTTTACATTCTTGTGTATCTTTGCCTTTAAGCTCCGAAAACCTTAAAGTAACTCTATTGATTTTTGGTTCTAATGTTCCTTTGAAAATATTAGAAACAATAACAGCAAATTCCTTCCCATTAATTGCTCTATAATAGAAAACATCACCAATTTTTACATAAACGCTATGCCCTACAGATTTTACTTTTGAATTCAGATTATTAATAATATCCTGTGGCACTTGATTTTCCATAGTCGAACTAACATCATTTCCATCTGGATCTAATACTCTAACATGATTGACAGAAGTATCAGTTACCGGAGAAACAATATTGACACCATATTGACTACTTTGGCTGGCTATAGTTCTATACTCTGGATCAGTATATTTTGTTCTATAATTCGGTAAATATTCATTACAGAATTTATATGCGTCTTCGAATAAGAATTTTTCGGGGAATTGAGCTACGTAACCTTTTAATCTTAACAAAGCATAATTAGAAATTGTATCGACATCAATCACCATAATATCTCCAATCATATAGGCATTTGGAGGTATCATGTTTACAATTTGTACTTTATAAGATTTGTTATCAACAGGATATGTCCAATCAGTTTGTTCAATAACTAAAAACTGATCCTGAAGTTTTTCAGATTCATATCTATTAT
>JAUQWR010000583.1 GCA_030835065.1 Candidatus Kapaibacterium sp. | reverse complement strand
AAACAATCTGCTCTAGGCTCAACTACAAAAAATCTAGCTTCGCCAAGCAATACAGAATCTCTGCCGTATTCATAAAATTTTGCCTTCCAATTGCCGGAATACTTAAACTTTATTGACATATTTGGTACAGTAATTTTGCCTCTGTGGCTATACCATGAGTCCAAAAATGTAGCACTCGACCAATTAATGTTGCTATATCTCTGGTTTGCAATGTCCTGATAAAAAATATTTTCTGTTTCGCTCCAATCGGGTTTGCAATGGACGAACAAAACATAAAGATTGGGTGGAACATTAGCCTTGACGTCAATTTCGATATTAACTTCGTTTTCGCCATATCTAGGTTTGTATTTCGAAGAATTGATAAGCAAAATAGGGGCAGCATCTTCAGTTTCGCCATAAGATCTTATCATCCTAACTTCTACTGGTCTGCTTTCATCTATAGAATAAAGGCTTGCATCTGTAAAGAAACAAGCCGAGATCAAAATCAAAAAAAATCTGATAATATTATTCTTGTACTTCTTCAAATGTAACACCAGTCAAATTAAAGACAAAATTAAATCCAAGATTAATAGACGCAGTTCTTGGATTATGTTTTGTATTGATAGGCTCATCAGTTGCTAATATATTATTCAAAGGATCATTTTTAACAAAATTATCGAAAATATCCGAAAGCATGTAATGACCAAGTACAAAGAAATTCAATCTGCCGGTTTCATCTTCGTAGAGTGAGATTTCTCCACCTAATTTCAATTCTACCATTGTTTTCATAGTAGAGGTTTTAATTTCGACTCCATCATAATTTGCACTCAATGGTATGCCAATGCCAAATCCAAGAATAACACCACGTGCATAAAAATTTGGACTTATCACTAAATAGCTATGATGAAAAGCATAATCATCGCTCGATATGTTAGCATTTTTTATTATATATGAATAATTACTATAGCTGATATTTGTGAGCAGCCCAAGATTGTAATTTTGACTCATTGGCAAATAATAGGCTAATCCTACATCTGGTATTTTTGAAAATCCAAGTCCGTTTTTTCTTCCCAAAGGAGTTGTAACAGTAGATATTCCAAATTTATACGAGAGCTCAGGTCCAATACTCATTGGATAAATTTGAGCATTAGCTATTTCAAAAGATAGCAGCATCAATATTATCAATATTATTTTTTTCATTTTTTGCTCTCTTTTTTACTTACAATTTATACAATTTGTAAAAATATACAATTATTGCATGTATGTAATTACAATATTCTTGCCAAAAATTTATCTATGCAAACTATTATAAGATTAATTTATTTTGAAATTAGTGATGAAATTATATAACTATATTGAATTAAAAGGCTTTTCGAAGCTTTTTACAGATTTTACAGAATGCAAAAATTCTGTTTTAAATAGATTTCCCGGTAATAATGGGCTTAGTGTCGATAATAGTCTTTTTGACAATTTAAGTTCAAAATTATACAATCGTGATATAATTAAACAGACAATCGAAAATTCTATGCAGAATATCGAACTCAATAGTATTCAAAAACTGAATTTGGAATCGATCAAATCTTCAAATACATTTTTTGTAACAACGGGCCAACAAGTCGGCTTTTTAGCTGGTCCATTGTATACAGTATTAAAAGCATTGTCTGCTGTAAAAATTGCTGATGACCTGGAAAAAACCTATCCTGACAAGCAATTTGTTCCTTTGTTTTGGATAGAAGATAATGATCATGATGCTAAAGAAGCTGCAAAAATTTCAATATTCGATTCTTCCTATAAGCCAATTGAATTTTGTCCTTTATCTGATCAATCTGATAGGACTATTGTTTCTGAATTGATTTATAATAATGAGATTGAAAGAATAATCATTGAATTATCTGACTTATTGCCAAACACTGAACATAAAGAATACTTGGTAGATTTGCTAAAATCAATTTATAAGGATTCTAAGTCATGGGTTAATTGTTTTCTCGAATTGTTAAATCATATAATGTCTGATTTTGGATTGTTGTTTGTTAGTGCTTCAGAACTTAGAAAGTCTGGTATTTGGAAAAATCTGATAATACAAGAGCTTTCAAATCCGGGATATGCAAAGAAATTAGTCGAAAAGGCTGATATCGAACTTACCAAAGCTGGATATAATTCTCAGGCAAAAGCATCGGATATTAATTTGTTCTATCATATTGATAATGAAAGACATTCAATATTTTTAGATAAAGAAAACTTTAAAATTAAAGATGAAACTATTGGTAAAGAGCGTTTGCTTGAAATTGCATACTCTCATCCGGAAAGATTTTCAGGAAAAGTACTTCTCAGACCTGTTTTTCAAGATTATGCTTTGCCAAATGCAGTTTATACCGGCGGACCCGGCGAAATTGCTTATTTGGCTCAGACTCGCGAGCTTTATGATTTTTTTGAAATTCCGATGCCGGCACTTATGCCAAGAATTTCAGCAACCTTTGTAGATAAAAAGACTTCAAAGTTTTTGGATAAATATAATGTAGATTTATTAAAATTATTCAGACCTTTTGCAGAAATAGAAAAAATATTGATAGACGAAAACCGAGATTTTGAGATCGAGGCAGTTTTCGAAAATAGTAAAAATCAAATAAAAAATATTTATGAGCTTTTGAAGAAAACTGCAGAGCAGGCAGAAGCTTCGTTAGGAAGAACCTCAGACGGGAATTTGCATAAAACTCTCGAAATGATTGATAATCTTCATAAAAAAACTGATTCTGCAATGAAAAAAAAGAATAGCGACTTGTTTGATAAATATCGACAAGCAAATAGTCTGCTTTACCCATCAAATAAGTATCAAGAAAGATGCTATTCTATGATTAATTTTGTCAATCAAGTTGGAATCTCAGAATTCAAGAGAATATTGAGCAAAATTGATTACAAGACATCACATCAAGTTATTGATTTATCGTCGGATTTTGTAGGTTCTGAATCCTGAGGCAGCCATAATCTGCCGGAATTTATTTCGCTCATAGCTCTAATATCACCTAATTCGATAATAGAATTGAGAGCATCAAATACTTTTTTTTGAGTAAGTTCCAGATCAGGAATTTCGTCATCATTAAAGTTTGATAAGACATATTCGACCATAGCTCCTGGGAGGAAGTTTTTTCCAATTCCACAACGAAGCCTAAGGAACTGATCAGTTCCGGTTTCGTCGATAATTGAAGAAATGCCGTTGTGCCCACCGCCAGAGCCCCCACGTTTGAGATGAATTTTAGAAACGGGGAAATTGTACTCATCGACAACAGCTACTACATTCGAGTAGTTTACTTTATATCTGGCAGCGAAATATCTGATTGCCTCGCCCGAAGCATTCATAAAAGTAGTAGGTTTAATAAGGAGCACCTTTTTATCTTTAATATCCGCTAAAGCATAATAGCCGTAAGTCTTGTTGAGTTTAAGGCTAAGTCCAAGATTATCAATGATGTAATCTAAGCAAATCCAGCCGATATTATGTCTTGTTGAAGCATATTTAGCACCTGGATTGCCCAAACCTGCAAAAATCAAATCAGCTTTATCAGAAGTTTCAGGCTTCTTTTCAAATAAGTTTTTAAGATTTATCATAATTTCAATTATCAAATTTTAAAGGAACAAAAATATTAAATCGAGGATTAAATAGAAAATAAAATATATTATACAATTTTTTTCTTTTAGTTAAATTAGCTAATTTAAGTACTTTAAAAGTGACATTTTATAAAAAAATAAATTAATAGATGATGAAGGAAATTTCAACACCTGAGAAGCATACTAAGTACATTTTTATTACCGGCGGCGTATTATCATCGTTGGGTAAAGGTATTGCATCCGCATCACTAGGCTTATTGCTAAAGCAACGCGGATACTCTGTCACAATAATGAAGCTCGATCCATACATAAATGTCGATCCGGGCACAATGAATCCGTTTCAGCACGGCGAAGTCTATGTAACAGACGACGGAGCTGAGACCGACCTCGACTTAGGGCACTACGAGCGATTTCTTGGTTATTCACTATCCAAAAAGAATAATCATACAACCGGTCAAGTGTATTACGAAGTTATCAGCAAAGAAAGAAAAGGGCATTACCTTGGCAAAACAGTTCAAGTAATTCCTCATATTACAAATGAAATCAAAAGAAGAATGACCACATTCGATGGTCAATACGATTTTGTGATTATTGAAATTGGTGGTACAGTTGGCGATATCGAGTCACTTCCATTTTTGGAATCTCAGCGCCAAATGTGGCTCGAACGCGGTCCTCTTAATGTATTGAACATTCATCTTACTTATGTTCCGTATATAAAATCGGCTGGCGAATTAAAAACAAAACCAACTCAGCACTCAGTTAAAGCTTTGATGGAATTTGGTATTCGTCCGGATATTTTGCTATGCCGCACTGAGCACAAGCTATCTAAGGATATGCGTCAAAAAATTGGTTTGTTTTGCAATGTCGAAGAAAACAACGTTATTGAAGTAATGGACGTCGAATCAACAATTTATGAAGTACCAATCATGCTTTCTAAACGAGAATTAGATCAAATCGTTTTGAAACGCCTGGGCTTGGCACCTAATCCTTTAGATATCGACGGATGGTCAAAATTTGTAAATAAAATAAAATCTCCAAAGTATGATGTTACTGTCGCTTTGGTTGGTAAATACACTAAATATCAAGATTCATACAAGAGTATTGTAGAAGCATTTATTCATGCCGGATCTATCAACAATTCAAAAGTAAGAATTGTAATGGTAAATTCTGAAGAATTGACCGAAGAAAATGCAGCAGAAACTCTAAAAGGAATTGATGGTATTTTGGTGGGTCCTGGTTTTGGCAATCGTGGTATAGAAGGCAAAGTAGCTGCAATCAAGCATGTTCGCGAAAATGGTATTCCATTCTTTGGTATTTGCCTGGGTATGCAGTGTGCAGTTATCGAATTTGCTCGCCACGTATGCAATATCGAAAAAGCTAACAGCCGTGAGTTTGACGATAATGAGTTCTGCGTTATTGATTTGATGGAAGAACAAAAGAACGTCAAAGAAAAAGGTGGAACAATGCGTCTTGGAGCTTATCCTTGCGTTATCAGCAAGAATACTCAAGCTCATAAAGCATATTCTGAATTAGAAATTTCAGAACGTCATCGCCACCGTTATGAGTTGAACAACAAATTCCGTCCGGTTCTCGAAGAGCATGGTATGGTTATGAGTGGTACTTCTCCTGATGGAAGCCTTGTTGAAATTATGGAATTACCTAATCATCCTTGGTTTGTTGGTGTTCAGTTCCATCCGGAATTGAAATCCAGAGCCGTAACCGGTCACCCATTATTTATAAGCTTTATAAAAGCTGTCGTTAAGCAAAAAAATAAAGATTTATAAGTTGATGATATTAAAAAATAGAAAAATCCGATGATAAACAAACATCGGATTTTTTTTCATATCATTTAAATTTTAATATAATCCAATATCCATTATTCTCATCAATATTATCAAACCAATAAATATCCCAATAATTAAATAATTAGCCTTTTTAGAAATTAGCGACAATCCATTTATTATCAACATAATCCCCGTAAATCCTTTAACTAATCTTACTCTTAAACCATACAATCCGGTATTTTCACTAAATTCTTCTTTTGACATTAGTACTTTGTTTCCAACCATGATTTGTCTGATTGTGATGTCATTCTTACTTGTCCCTAAATTTGAATAATCTGATGATGCAATAAATACATCCACTTTAGTTCCAATTGGCAAATCTGCGATTAGATTATGATTGCCCTCGCTAATACTTCCTTTTACAATTACAAACCTATTTTTAAATTCCTTATCATAAAGAATATAATCAATAGAGCCTCTTATTCCTTTTATGGTTTGAACTTCTTTGCGCAACTCAATTCGAATTTGATTCAATTTTGTTGATGACTTAGTACCTGCCATAAAACCAAATGGAAAATCCAGAAAAATGAAAAGAAGCATTAGTATTCCGGCTATTAAGAAATACCAATTAATTTTTGATTTGTCAAATTTCAAAATATTTACTCATTTATTTTTTTTATAAATTTTTAATATTATAAAATTACTGTTTTTTTTGATTTTAGTTTGTTTTTTTTGATCCATTTTAATCAAATTTATTCCTAATTATATTTTACCTTTATTATATCGTGTTTAAACCATCAAACTCAATTAGATTAACAATCAAATCAACAACTATCCTTGACCAACAAACTTAAAAGCCCATAAAATTTTAGGCACAAGTTTTGCTGCTTTTATCAGTTAAATATGATGGAGTATTTATGCAAGACAATATAATAATTTATACTGATGGATCGAGCCTAGGCAATCCCGGACCCGGAGGCTATGGTGCAGTTATTATCGAAGGAAATAATCGAACAGAAATATCTGATGGCTTTCGAAAAACAACAAATAACAGGATGGAAATCCTTGCTGCAATTGTTGCTATCAAAAAAGTTGCGTCTAAAGGCAAGGAAATTACTATTTTCTCTGACTCCAGACTTCTGGTAGACACCGTACAAAAGGGTTGGATAAATAATTGGGCTAAAAACGGATGGCGAAAAAGCAACAACGATCCCGTTTTAAATATTGACTTGATTAAAGAACTCTATGAATTGATCAAAAAAAACAAAGTGAGATTCGTTTGGGTAGAAGCTCATGCCGGAATTGAAGAAAATGAACGCTGCGATGTATTGTCCAAAACCGCTGCTCAAATGCCCAATCTTAAGATTGATGCAGGCTACGAAGGTGTAAAAACTCAGGATAATTTGTTTTCTGCTCCGACTGAAAAGCCTGTATCTACTAGCCAATCACCTAAAGCAATACCAATCGATCAGCTCTCTGAGTCTCATGATGCCAAATTGTTTCTGGTTAATGTAAATCAAAAAAAACAAATCGCCGTCGTTACTAAATCGACTAATAAAATTGAACATTTGTTCGATATTGGCGATTATCAAGATTTTGTAAATAAATTGAATAAACTGAAAAATGCTTAGAAGAAATTTTTTGCTTGGCACAGGAGTTATTGGCTTAGCTTCTTTAATTGACAAAAAAGCTTTTGCTAAAATGATTGATTTTGAAAGTGATGATAAAAAAATATTTAATGAATTAATTGATAAAGCAAAGAAAAATAAATGGAATAATCTTCCTATTGGAGATTTGACCATCAAATTTGCTGAACAATTCGCCGGATGCCCATACGTAGGTGCTACTCTCGAAAAATATGACGAAGAACGCATTGTGGTAAATCTTAGAGAATTCGACTGCGTTACATTTTATGAATCTTCTCTTGCATTAGCCCGCTCAATTAAATATGGCAAATCTGATTTCGATTCTTTCACTTCTCAATTAATTAATATTAGATATAGAAACGGGAAAATCGAAGATTATTCTTCAAGATTGCATTATTCATCAGATTGGATTACAGACAATATAAAAAGAAAAAATGTAGAAGACATATCTCAATTAATCGGCGAAAAATTGAATATTAATGTTTTTTTCATGTCAAAGAATCCAAATTATTATAAACAACTTAAATCCAATCCAGAGCTTATAAAAAAAATTAAAGAGACTGAAACAAATTTAAATAATTCAGGTCTTTATTATGTGAAAGCTAATAAAATTAAAAATATCAGCAAAAAATTGCATAATGGCGATATAATTGCAATAGTGACCGACAAAGCCGGACTTGACTATTCACATACAGGCTTTATCAAAGTGACTGACAATGGAGAAAGACATTTCTTTCATGCATCTTCAAAGCATAAAAAAGTTATGCTGGATGATTTGATAGAAAACTATGTTGCTTCATCGCCCAAAAATCTGGGTATATCTGTTGTAAGGCCTATTTAATCATTTTTTTTTAGTTTTTTACTGCTTTTGAATTAATTTTGCTTGTGATGAAAAGGATTAAATATAAAATTTTGGGCTTAGTTCAGGGTGTTGGATTTCGTTACTTCACCTATCGTAATGCAATTCAATTAGGAATCAAAGGCTACGTAAAAAATTGTTATGATGGCTCTGTCGAGGGTATTGCCGAATCAGACAATCTATCGATAGATAGATTTATTAATTTATTAAAACAAGGACCTTCGAGGTCAAGAGTAGAAAAAGTTCATATTTCCAGCGAAGAGATTGATACTTATTCATTCGAGGATTTCACTATAAAATAATGCTAAAAAACATCTATATATTATTACTTGTTCTTATCTCATGCTTTTACTCATCATTAGCAAGAAATGGAAATTATGTATTTGAAGATTTCGAATTGGTACGTCCAAAAATTGCTGTTGTTCTCAGCGGTGGAGGTGCTCGTGGAATTTCTCAAATTGGTGCACTCGAAGAATTAGAAAGAAACAATATTCCTGTTGATTATGTTGTAGGCACTTCAATTGGCTCAATAATTGGCGGGCTATATGCCTCAGGTTATAATGCAAAAGAATTAGATTCAATAATGAAATGTATTGATTGGTCTCTTTTAGTTAATAATAAAAAACTCAATGATCGCTCAGACTTGTTTTTAGACCAAAAACTCATTGAAGACCGTTCCTTAATTACTCTTAGGTTTAATAATTTTAAATTTTTAGTGCCCGAAGCAATAACAACTGGCTCCGAATTCAATGCCATTTTGCAAAGATATTTTTGGAACAGTGTGTATCATTCAGACTTGGATTATAATAAATTAAAATATCCTTTTAGGGCAATTGCCACAGATTTGGTAAGTGGAAAATCCTTTTCTTTAAACCACGGCTCGATAATAAATAGCGTTAGAGCTTCTGCAACACTTCCTCTTAGATTTACACCATTTAGAATCGATTCTATGGTGTTTGTTGATGGTGGAATACTATCAAATATTCCGGTTTCTTCAGCATTAGAATTTAATCCAGACATTATTATTGCGATGAATTCAACTTCTCCGATTTTGGATATTACAGAATTAAATACTCCATGGAATATTGCAGATCAGACAATTTCTATTGCTATGAAAAGATTTGCAGACGAAGAACTAAAAATTGCAGATTTTGTTATCGAACCCGATATTAAAAATCATAAAAATACAGATTTTACTAATCTCGATTCCTTAGTATTAAAAGGCAAAAAATCAGCTGCTCCTATTGCAAGCCAGATTCGTGATTTTTATAATATGAAATCTGATATGATTTTCGATTTCAAATTCAATCAAATGTTGATCAAAAACATTGAAAATTCGAATAATTTAAAGATTATTTTAAATAACTTCGAACCAATTGACTCAATAGAATATTCTATCACAAACATCACAAAGAATCCAATTGATGCACTTAAAAGCATTTTATTAAATTCTACTCTATCCGGTAAATATCGACAAATCGAAGTTGAATTCAATGGTAATTTAGTAATTCTCAATGCAAAAAAATATATTAAACTTAAAGGTATTCGCCATAGTGGATCAAATAATGACAAGATAATTGATTACATTAATGAAATTGGATCGACTTTTGTGAATACCCCACTCTGCGAAAAAAACATAAAACAAATCAAAGAAAAAATAATTTCAAAATTCAGAAATTTAGGTTATTCACTAGCTGTTATCAGCTCCCACGATATTTTGGATGATGGTATATTATCTCTATTTATAGACGAAGGCAGAGTTTATGATATTAAAATTTTTGGAAACCAATCAACAAGTAATTTTCTTATAAGAAGAGAAGTTAAATTTAAAGTTGGCGAACCTTTCAATACAGAAAGGATTATGCGAGGCTCCTCAAATTTACTTAAAACAGATCTTTTTTCTCGTGTCGATTTCGAAGTTGCCAAGCGTGATACTGGTGTCGGATACGACCTTATAATTCGTGTAGTTGAGCAAGGCACTCAAACTCTTAGAATAGGTGGTAGAGTAGATAGCGAACGCTATGGTCAGATAAGTATCGAAGGTATTCAAGAAAATCTATTCAATTTCGGACTAAGGCTTGGATTAAGAGTTGTCGGAGGTACACGCAATCAGCGCTATGCTCTCAATCTGGACAATCCCAGAGTGCTCAATACAGCATTATCTTTAAAATCAGAAGTATATTATCAAGATAAACTTATTAATAATTTTGTTTCCAAAAATTCTAATATTAAAAAATTATTTAATAAATCAATAGAAAATGAATTCACTGAACAACGCTATGGAGCTAGATTTACAATCGGTTCGCAGCTTGAGCGTTCAGGACTTCTTTTGCTCGAATACAGACTTGAAAATCAGAAATTCTATGATTCTGATTCTGCAAAACCTAAAAACTTCATTAATTTATCAACAATCAAAGCCGGTATTAATTTCGACTCAGAAGACAGGGCAGATTTCCCTACTCGAGGCACTACACTAGATTTAACTTTGGAAACCAGCTTGCTTACAAAAGACAATAGTTTCTCAAAAGTAATCTTTAAATATTCGACTAATGAAAGCTTGGGTGCAAACCATAATTTCAGACCTTCTGTATTTTTTGGTGCCGCAGACAAAACAGTACCACCTTCAGAATTCTTTAGTCTCGGCGGAGAAAGCTTTTTTGGTATGCGTGAGGATGAAATGCGTGGCAGACAGGTTTTCCTAAGCTCTTACGAATATAGATATAAATTCAATTTCAAATTATTCTTCGATACTTATTTTTCGATTAGATATGATATTGGTTCAGTATGGGAAACTCCTGATGAGATAAGGCTATCTGACTTGCGCCAGGCAATAGGCACTATGATTTCTTTCGATACTCCGGTAGGTCCTGCAAGATTTGCAATAGGCAAAGCCTTCAAATTTATCAATGGCGATCCAAATATTATTTGGGGCAAGCCTCAAGGCTACTTTTCTATTGGGTTAAGACTATAAGCTTTAAATGATTACTTTTTCGATCTGAACGACTGCACATTAATATCATAGCGTCTAATCTTATTATGCAATGTTTCGCGGCTTACTCCAAGCAAAGCAGCACTTTTACTAACATTTCCGTTGCATGTTCTTAGTGTGGATTCAATTTTTTTCTTATCGACTTCTGCCAAGTCTTCTTTCAAAGTTCTATCGCTGGAAAGCACAGAAGTTGCCTGAACATCACCATGATAAGAAGAACCTGAATTTGCTTTTATCAAATCAGAAACTTCAATCTGATCGCGAATAGTAGTTTGGAGAGCAACCCTGACAACACTCGACAGCTCCCTTACGTTGCCATTCCATTGCTTTTCGCTTAAATATTCAATTGCCGAAGGAGAAATAAACTTAGATTCATTAAATTCCTGATTATGTTTTTGGACATAAAAAGCAACGATATCGGGAATATCTTCGGCACGTTCGGATAGAGAAGGTACATGAATCTCACATTCTCTCAATCTATGGTATAATTGTTCTCTAAACTTACTATCTTTTATAGAATTAAGCAATTCTTTATCAGTAGCCGATACCACTCTTACATCTACTTCTTCGCTTTGAACAGAACCAACTCTTCTTACAATTTTTTCTTCTATTGGAATAAGTAGATTTGCTTGCAAATCTAGAGACAGATCACCGATTTCGTCGAGGAAAAGAGTACCTTTGTGAGCTTCTTGAAACAATCCGCGTTTATTTTCGGTAGCACCCGAAAAAGAACCTTTATTATGCCCAAATAATTCCGACTGGAATAATTCTTTAGGTATATTAGGAATATCGACTGTAACAAATTGATATCTGCTTCGGCGGCTAACAGAATGTAATGCTTTAGCAACAAGTTTTTTGCCGGTGCCTGTTTCGCCAGTAATCAAAACGTTAAGATCTGTTCTTCCAAAACGAATAATACTATCGCCTACTTCAATCAAAGTTTGGCTTTTACCAAATATACCTTGAGAAGCAAGGAACTTACGGATTTCTTCAGAATCGCCAGCCGGGCCTAAGCTTTCGGCAGCACTATCTAAAACAGATTTAATTTTTTCTTTAGTAATAATACTTTTTTCAATAAAATTAATAGCGCCAAGTTTAGTAGCTCTTACAGCAGTTTCGATAGTACCTTTGCCGGAAATCATAACCACAGGAATAAAAATATAATTCTTTCGGATTTGCTCCAGCAGTTCTAAACCATTCATTTGAGATTTATCGCCAAACTCAATATCCAAAAGAATAATACTAATCTTACGACTATATTTCTCGAGATAGACAAGCGCATCCTCTGGAGAATTAAGAGTATGGGTATCATAGCCAAAGCTCTGAACGATATCGGCTAAGGTAGAGCAAAACTCAATATTATCATCAACAATTAGTACTTTCATCATTATGCCGCAATTAATTTAAAACCAAACTACTTTACTTTAGGCACTAATGCCATCAAAGTATCAAACAAAGCTTTATATACTTTATTGCCTTTATTATCAAAAGCAGGATTCCATTGTGCTTTGTTATACACATTCAAAGGTTCATTAATATACTCAACGAAATTAACTTTTTCTGCCGGAGCATTAAGAGTCGGTATAGCAACAACTGTCATTGTTGCTAATCTCATAATTTCGCAATATCTGTCCGGATCTAAAGTTTTTATATATTCAGTAATATAATCCTTATCATTGATCTCTTTTTTGACAGCAACAAGCCTACAATCACTTGTCAGTTGATAGCCTATAGTTGTTAATCTATAGGTATCATAATCACCCCAGCGTATAATCAAATTTTTATTTTTTTCGCCTACACACTTTGGTTTTTCTGATACTTTTTTTTCAGCATTATCACTGCTTTTGCATCCCGGCATCATCAAGAAACCGAAAATCAAAAAAATGAATAATCCAACTGATTTAAACATAACAAATATCTTTCATTTTCAAAACAATCTTTTAATTGAAATTGGCCCGAAAACCGAAAAAAACTTCTTATATTCCTTAATAGAAATACATTTTCGGGCAATATGTAACAAAAAATTCACACTTTTTTAAAAAAAGCTTTCTTTCATTTTATCAAAAAAAGACTTGGAATTCTTAGCTTTATTCGAAGGATTGATACCTTCGATTGCTGCCAAATCTTTAATAATTGCTTTTTCTTTAGAGCTCAATTTTGTAGGTACATGAATATTGACAACAACAATCATATCGCCTTTGCCATGCGAATTTAAGTGAGAAATTCCTTTCTCTTTAAGCGTGATAGTAGATCCCGGCTGAGTGCCTGCATCTACTTTGACATTTTCTTTGCCATACAAAGTTGGTATTTCGAGTTCTGCTCCCAAAGCGGCTTCAGGGAAGCTCACCACAAGATTAAATAAAATATTATCGCCTTGACGAGCAAAATGCTCATGTTCTTTTTCTTCAATATAGATAATCAAATCTCCGGCTGGTCCGCCACGTCTTCCTG
This sequence comes from Candidatus Kapaibacterium sp., assembly GCA_030835065.1. Taxonomy (GTDB): domain Bacteria; phylum Bacteroidota; class Ignavibacteria; order Kapaibacteriales; family UBA2268; genus JAUQWR01. The sequence continues at coordinate 3,624 of JAUQWR010000583.1, read as the reverse complement.
CATTACCTTTTGACCGCAAAGGAATATAATTGCCTTCTTCTACGCCAGCAGGCACATTAACAGTAATTTTATCTTCAGACTGGACTCTACCCTCGCCAGAGCACACCACGCATCTTTCTTTAATAATTTGGCCCGTGCCGGAGCAATTGGTACAAGTTGCGATATTGACAAACTGCCCGAAAATGGATCGAGAAACCTGTCTAATTTCGCCACTACCACCGCACGCAGGGCATTGAGAATGCCCGGTACCGGCTTTTGCACCAGAACCATGGCAAGAATCACATTCAGCCATTTTTTTAATTTTAATAGTTTTCTCTGCACCTGTGGCAATTTCTTCCAAACTAAGCGGGAGTCTGATTTTCAAATCGGAACCGCGTTCGCCGCTGCTTCTTCTGCCGGATCTTCTACGCGAACCGCCACCAAAGAAATCACCGAAAATCGATCCTCCAAATATATCGCCGAATTGCGAGAATATATCATCCATGTTTGAATAATTGGAATAATCAAAACCACCACGCATACCCTGATGACCATATTGATCATAACGTGCTCGCTTTTGTTGGTCGCTCAAAACTTCGTATGCTTCGGTTGCTTCTTTAAATTTTTCCTCTGCATCGGGTTCGGAGTTGCGATCTGGATGATATTGCAATGCTAATTTCCTATATGCTTGCTTTATCTCATCGTTATTCGCTGATTTGGATACTCCTAATATCTCGTAATAGTCTCTTTTATCCATTTCTTATTCACCATTCTTCTTTCTTTAAATCCTAACTTACAAAAATACCAATATTTAGCCTATTCTAAAAATTTATTAACAGTTTTGATATTGCTTTTTATGTTTTTACTTTTGCTTTTGACGTATATTTTTTTTTAATTATTGCTTTTAATATGTTTTTATCATAAAATTTTTTAACTAAATTTGAGTATGATTAATTTTATTAAAAATATTGTTTATTTAACTCTTCTTGTTTTGTGCTGCAATTTTGCTTTTGCACAGGATACTATAAGTACAAATACACAAACTTCTGTTTCTGTTTTTGCAAGTTTGGATATTTCTGCATCTAAACTCAAAAATGATTTTGGAATAATTACCGGGCTCAAAGCTGGAGCTATACTTAATAAAAACTTAGTTCTTGACTTTGGTTTTAACAGTTTGATTTCTCGCAATATCAAAGCCTCATTTGTAGATACTGTTACAAATATTAAACCAACCCTTGAGTTTACTACTTTAGGTGCTGAAATTGGTTATATCGGCAATCCTCAAGATAAAATTTGCTATACTGCACAATTTGGCTTTGGATTAGGTCAGCTAAAATACAACCTGATTTATTCAAATTCTAAAGGTATAGAAAATTATTATCCTTATTATCAAAAAGACTGGTTTTATTATATTGAGCCTTCTATCAACTTTACTTATCAAGCAAGTTTCTGGTTCAGAACTTCCTTGAATGTATCTTATAGACTTGCTTTCGATTGCGACTATCAATTTTTAAAGGATAGATATAAATCACCGGATATAAGTACTGTGCAATACAAATTAAGTTTCATTTTTGGTGATTTTGAGTAATGGATTATTCGCTTGTGATTATTGGCGCTGGTGTTGTTGGGTTGGCTTGTGCCGAAAGATTTTCACGCGACTTTGATTCTATTCTTTTGATTGAAAAAAATTCCAGATTTGGCGAAGAAACAAGCTCTAGAAATAGCGAAGTTATTCATGCTGGTATCTATTATCCTAATGGATCTCTCAAATCTCAGCTTTGCATTAATGGCAGAAATATGCTCTATGAATTTTGTTCAAATAATGACATCCCATTTTCGAAAACCGGTAAATATATTGTTGCTGTAAACAAAGACGATTCAGAAAATCTTAGTAATATTTATCAAAATGCGATGAATAATGGCGTAAATGATATTCGCTATATAAAATTGCATGAATTAAATAAAGCTGAACCAAATATTAGAGCTTGCGAAGCTCTATTTTCTCCCTCTACAGGTATTATTGATTCACACCGGCTTATGTATGTTTTGGAAGCAAAATCTATTGCCAATCATTGCGATTTTGCCTACAATCACGAGCTAATCTCTATCGAAAAAATTAATGGTGGCTATAATCTTACTATCAAATCAGATGACGAAATCTTTCAAATAAGTACAGAACTTATTATCAACTCTGCTGGTTTAGAAAGTGATAATATAGCAAAATCAGCAGGTATAGACATACAAAAAGAAAATTTGATGATTAGCTGGTGCAAAGGAAACTATTTTAAAATTGGACATAAATCTAAATTTGGGATTAATCACCTAATTTATCCCGTTCCCCAAAAAAACTACTCAGGGCTTGGTATTCATGTCACTTTGGATCTCTCTGGCAATCTTAGATTAGGTCCTAATGCCGAATATATGAACTCAAAAGTAAAAAATTATTCAGTGGATGAAGACTTAAAATCATCATTTTTCGAATCAGCTTCTACATATATTAAAAACATAAAACTTGAAGATCTAAGTCCTGATTATTCCGGAATAAGACCTAAACTTCAAAAATCTGGTGAACCGCATCGTGATTGGTATATAAGCGAAGAATCTGATAAAAAACTTCCGGGTTTGATAAATTTAATTGGGATAGAATCTCCTGGGCTTACTTCTTGTTTGGCTATTGCTGAATACTGCAGAAAATTGATATAAAAATCTATACTCCGGCAGGATTGCCCACCGGAGCATAAATATGTCTTTATTTTTCGAACAACACATTGATATAATCAAAATCATAGCTGATGGTTGTTTTGTAGCTTGTAAAGTATGAATAAGAGCCGTCGTCTTCCTTATAGAGCATACCACCAATCATCCCAAAATAATTACCTGATTCGAACAAAGGAATTGGATTCAACAATTCACCTTTTGAATTAATCGAGCGCAGAGTATATTTTGCATTTTTAAATGCTTCCTCATCTTCGCTACGATGAGTAAAGCTAATCACATCATTTTCTTTAAAGAATGTGAATTTATTTTCTAATGAATTTATATATCCAAATACCTCACCACTATTTGAGATATTACATGAAAAATCTCTTTTAATATATTTATCCCAATTCAATTTCAAATTATTATCAAAATTGAGAATACTAATCGGAAAATAGTTGCATGCAATCATAGAAGAATTGCCACGGGTAGCTACAGGATTTCTTCTAGATTCAGATCTGGCACCCATATTCTGTTCTTTTACACAATCAACAAACAAAGTGATGTAGCCGTTATTATCTTCAAACATGCCTTGAATTAAAGAAGCTTTCCCTTCTTTGGATGCAAATATTTCTTTAGCCTTAGCTTCATCCATTCTATAATTCAATTCATTGATTTTCTTCAAATTCTTATCAATTCGAACAATATTAAGTAATTTCAAATCTTCATAATTTTCTGTAACGATAGTAGCAATCAACAAATCACCGTTTTTAAGCTCTAAGAATTTTGAATGTCTTGGCCTAAAATCTTTATCATCAAGTTCGAAGTTTCCAACTTTTTCTGGCAAAACCAAATCAACTTTTGATACATCTTTGCCATTCAAAGAATAGACACGCAAAGTCCATCTATCATCATCCTCAATAGGCACAATCAGCTTAGTAACCCCCA
>JAUQWR010000582.1 GCA_030835065.1 Candidatus Kapaibacterium sp. | reverse complement strand
TTAAAAAAATAGATATAGATTTAGAAGCCAAAAAGAGTATTAATCTTAAAATTCAAAATTTAAAAGATAGAATTAATGATAATCTTGATGCACAAAAACAGTTGAGCAACGGTCTTTGTCCCATTCTTCAAGAGAATTGTAAGAATATAACCGAAGATTCTAAATCAAATTATTTTGAATCAAAGCATGATAAGCTAAGTCAGGACTTGAATCAATTCAACATACAATTACTTGATTATGTCAATTCAGAATCACAAAAACAAGTATTAATCTCTGAAAAGTCAAATATTGAAATACGAATAAAAAATTATCATGAATCATTGAAAAATATTGAATTAGCAGGAAAAGATTTAGAAATTAAAAGTTTGAAATGTGATGTTATAAATGCTAATTTAGCTAAGATAATTATTGATATGGATATTGTAATTAATGATAATGAAAACTATTCATTAATAAGAGATATTGCAATTGATAAACTAAATGATATTGCAAATAATAGATCAATAATTGAAACAGAACTATTATCCTTGAAAAAACAATTTGAAGACTTAAATTTGAATATTGCTAAAAATCAAAATAAACTAAACTCCCTAAAAAATGATATTTCTGATTTTATTCAAAAAACAAACGAAATTGCCAAGATAAAACATGAATTGACTCAGAAAATACAAGAACTCGACAATACATTAATTGATTTTGAAGAATATAAATCTAAGTCAATTTCTCTGTCTGAAGAACTTAATAAATTACAAGAAAAATATGATATCTATATTGCGAATATTGAAATTGCATCAATGAAAGATGAAATTTTAGCAGATATAAAGAGTATTGAATCTGAGATTGAACGAAATCAAGAGACCTTAAGATTAGTTAATCAAAATTTAGAGAAAATGAAGGCTGAATTTAATCCTAAAGAATATGACGAAGCAAAAGAATTAAAAAAGCAAATTGAAAATGATACCGAAAATTGCAGACAAAAGTTAACTAGTCTCAAAGTTGATATGAATAATAAGCTGAGAGATATTGAAAACAACAATGCATTAATTCTAAAGCATGATGAGTATCTTCAAATTAATGAAATCTTAACTAAGAAAATTGCTTTAAGTGAAATATTTATAAATCGATTAAAGGATATGGGACAACTTGTTGCTAATAGAGTATTAAAATCAATCGAACCAGTTGCTACAGATAATTATAGACTAATAAGCGGGACCAATGATTGCGTTTTATGGAGTAATGAAGAAGGAAATAATTATCAAGTGTTCCTATCAATTGATGGAAGTATGGAAAATGCAAGAAAGTTTGAGCAATTATCAGGAGGCGAGCAAGTATCATTAGCACTTTCAATCAGAGCTGCTTTAAATCTAATATTATCAGGTGCAGATTTTGCAGCATTCGACGAGCCAACAGTCAATCTGGACCTTGAAAGGAGAGCCGCTCTGGCTGATTCTCTTTCAAAATTGTTAAAAAGTATGAAACAAGCAATAATAATTACTCATGATGATACTTTTAGAGAAATGGCTCAAAATACAATATATTTAAGCAAAGCTAGAAGCGATTAGTTTTAAATCTGCAATTGCGATTGCAGTCATTGCATTAATAACAGGTGATAGTCTTAGTGCAAAGCAAGTGTCGTGCCTGCCGCTTAGCTCGTGCTCTATTATTGAATTATTTTCAGTATCAATATAACTTTGTTTTAGAGATATAGAAGCAGTAGGTCTGACAGCCAAATTGAATGTAATATTATTGCCATTAGTCAAGCCACCATTTATACCACCGGAATTGTTTGTAGAAGTTTTACCACTTGCATCAATAAAATTATCATTATAATCCGAACCATACATTTCAGCAGCTTTAAAACCTTTTCCAAATTCAATTCCTTTTATTCCTGGAATAGAAAACATTGCATGAGACAAAATCGATTCAACAGAATCAAAAAATGGCTCGCCTAAACCTATAGGGACATTTGAAACATCACAATTAATAATTCCACCAATACTATCCTTTTTTTCTAAGGCGATATTTATTGCTTCATCAAAATTTGTTTGATTGGCTAGAGAAATTATTTTTGATTCAATATGCATAGGATCAATAATTTTTTTTGCGATTACTCCAGCAGCAACAATTGGAAGAGTTATACGGCCTGAAAAGTGTCCTCCTCCGCGGTAATCATTAAACCCTTTAGACCTGACAAATGCTGGAAAGTCTGAATGGCCCGGTCTTAAGTATGATCTTGTGTAATCTGATGATTTAACATTTTTGTTTTCAAATAAAATAGTAAGTGGTGCTCCTGTAGTAAAATTATTGAACAAACCTGAACAAATTGCAGGAGTGTCTTTTTCCAGCCTTGGAGTAGTTCCTTCTTTTCCTGGTTTTCTAGAATTAATATCATTCATGAAATCATCTTCATGCAAAGGAATACCTGCGGGGATTCCATCAATTGTTACTCCGATTTGCGAACCGTGGGATTCGCCAAAAACTGTTACTCTAAAAACTCGACCAAATGAATTCATAGCAATACTATTATTATTCAAATCTTAAAAAATGTTATATTTGTAACGAAAATTATTTAAAAATGGTTGATAAAACAAATGGAAATTTCGGAATTAAGAAATAAAATTGATCATTTAGATGATAGTATAATATCACTTTTAGCTGAAAGAATTAATTTAGCTAAAGAAATAATTCATCTAAAAGTGCAGTCAGGAATTGAAATTGAAGATAAAAACAGAGAAAGAGATATCATATTAAACTTATTGGATAAGCATTATGAAAATATTAATCCTGTGCTTATCAAAAAGCTTTTTACATTGATTTTTAATCAAACCAAAAATGAATTTTATAATAGTGGTACTCCTGTTTCTGTTCAGGAAGCAATTAAAAAACGTCCAATAATAATTGCTGGTCCTTGTGCTATTGAGTCTGAAGAACAAATTGACAATATTGCTGAAAGACTATCACTTACTGGTATAAAGTTTTTGCGCGGTGGTGCATTCAAGCCAAGAACTTCGCCTAATGATTTTCAGGGCTTAGGTTCTGAAGGCTTGGATTATATGCTTTCTGCTGTTTGCAAGCATGGTATGTATTCCGTTACTGAAGTATTAGATGCTGAGCAACTTGAAGAAAATTATGATAAAATTGATGTTATTCAGATTGGGTCGAGAAACATGAGCTCTTATGCTCTATTGAAATCTGTCGGGAAGCTAAGTTCTTACGATCATAAACCAATTATTCTTAAACGTGGTTTTTCTGCTACTATCAAAGAATTTTTGTATGCGGCTGAATATATTATACAAGCTGGAAATCCCAACATCATTTTGTGTTTGAGAGGTATTAGAACTTTCGAGCAGATGGATTCCGTGTTTAGAAATACTCCTGATTTGGCTTCTATTCTTGAATTAAAAGACAAAACTGAACTTCCTGTGATTTATGATCCTTCTCATGCAAGCGGCGATTCTAAGTATGTACTTAGTTTGGCAAAAGCAGCTTTGAACCTTGGTGCTGATGGGTTAATGATCGAATGTCACGATAGTCCAAATAAAGCTGTTATTGATGGTAAGCAAGCTATTACTCCACTTCAACTTGAGGAGTTTTTGGTCAATGAAGTCTATTAATTATAAACATTCAAAAGGCATTACCGAAATCTTATTCTCTAAAAATATTTTAGCTAATATTTTTAGTGATGATCATGTAATTATTTGCGATGAAAATATTTATAGACTCTATTTCGATGAAATTAAAGCATTTAGGCATATTGTTGTTCCTAATGGCGAAGATTGTAAGTCTTTTAATGTAGTCGAAAATCTTGTATCCGAACTTTTGAAGTATAATCTTGATAAGTCTTCCATATTATTAGGGTTTGGTGGCGGTGCTGTGCTCGACCTTACTGGTTTTGTTGCATCCATTTTCAAACGTGGCATAAGTCATTCATTTGTTCCTACAACTATTTTATCTCAGATTGATGCTTCAATTGGTGGCAAGACTGCTATCAATTATCAGAATAATAAAAATTGTATCGGCACTATAAAACAAGCTGATAAAATTCTTTGTAATTCCAATTATTTGAGCTCTCTTCCTAAAGATGAGATTATTAGCGGATTGGGAGAATTGATTAAGACATTAGTGATTTTCGATCGTGAATATTTTTATCAGTTTAAAGATCTTATTACTGAAGATTCTGATATTAATTTATCAAAAATGGATGAGTATTTCAGATTTTGTGCTAAGAAAAAAGCAGAAATAATTGAGAAAGATGAATTTGAAACTAATCTAAGAAAAATTCTAAATTTTGGTCATACTCTGGGGCATGCGATTGAATTGAAATATAATATGAAGCATGGTGCGGCAGTATATAAAGGAATGATTTATGCAATGGAATTTTCTGCTAAACTTGGTTTACTCAATCCATTGATTATAAAAGAAATGAATAAGTTTAATTCTATATTTGCTCAGTATATTGATCTTGCGCTTGATAAAAATATTATCAAAGATTATATTATTCAAGACAAAAAAATTACTAATAACAAAATTGATTTTATTTTCTTATGCGATATTGCAAAACCTACAATCAAATCTATAGATATCAACATATTGATGGAATTCATAGATGAACATGTTGGATAAAATATGCTTAAGTGTTGATTTTAATTCAGTTACTAATATTAATAAATTAATTGAAAAAGCCAAATTAGTTGAATTAAGAGTATCTGAAATGAATTCATTTCTTATTGATGCAATTAAAGAATTTAAGCAAAATAACATCACAATTATCATCAAACCTGTTGTTTTAGATATTGATTTTATTTTTGAAATTATTAACTTATCACCACATTATATTGATATAGATTATTCACTTTACTCTATCAATTTTAATAAAATTAATTCAATTTGTTCTAAAACCCAGGTCAAATCAATTTGTTCTCTTCACTATAATGAATTTACTCCAGATATTAACCAGATCCATAAAGATATAATAAAACTTAAAGATACAAAGGCAGATTTTGTGAAGTATGTTTGCTTTGCAAATGAGTATATTGATAATATTAAGCTATATTCTTTATATTCAGATTTTAGAAACTTGATAGTTTTTAATATGGGGTCAAAGGGAAAAATTTCTAGATATGAGTCAATTTTGCTTGGCGCAGCCTGGGCATATACATATTTGGAAAATCCAACTGCAGAAGGACAAATTCAAATTGATGAATTTATTAAAAATCTTAAAGATTTGAATTATGAATAAATATGCAGTATTTGGCAGCCCAATTGCACATAGCAAGAGCCCTCAAATACATAACTATTTATTTGAGCAACTTGGAATTAATTCATATTATACAAGGATAATTTCAGACAATTCAATCCATGCAATTGATTTAGCCAAGAAATTAAATTTATCCGGATTTAATGCCACGATGCCATTAAAAAAGGCGCTTTTTGCTGAAATTAATTCTGTCGATGAAATATCAAAAAAAGCAGAAGCTGTAAATACAGTACTAATTGATAATCCATTGCGTGGATTTAATACTGATATTTATGGAATAATAAATTCATTAAAAGGAATTGATCTAGGCTCTAAAAGAATTGCTGTGTTAGGTGCAGGTGCTGCTGCAGAAACTGCTTTAATTGCATTAGCTGAATCAAATTCAAAGAATATTGGTTTATATAATCGCACAGAAAATAACAAACAAAAATTATTAGAAAAATATTCTGATCTATCATCAATTTCCACAAACGATTTCTCTGATTTTGATATAATAATATCTACTATACCTGATTTGGATAGCACGATTAATGAAATTAAAGATGAGCAAATTATTCTGAATGCAGATTATATATATCAGAGTAAGTTTTCAAATTGTAAAAATTATATTTCCGGGCTGCATTGGCTTATTAATCAAGCTCTGCCTGCTTTTGAATTGTTCAGCAATCAAAAATTGACCAAAGACTTTTCTGTAGATATAATGTCAATGCTTGAGAAAAGTCATAATACTAATACGATTTATTTAATTGGATTTATGGGTAGTGGCAAATCTAAGCTAGGATTGGAATTAAGTAAAAAGTTGGATACGGAATTTATTGATTTAGACTTATTTATCGAATCAAAAGAATCCATGAAAATATCTTATATTTTTGAGAAATATGGAGAAGATTACTTTAGAAATTTGGAGTTGAGATATCTCAAAGAATTAGATGGATTTACAGGTATCATTGCTTGTGGCGGTGGAATTATTACAAACCCATATTCTTGCCAAATAATAAAAAATAACGGTTTTCGAATATATATTTATTCAAAATCGACCGATTGTTTCGAAAGAACAAAACAAGATAATTCTCGTCCATTGAGAAAGGATTTCGATGGATTTGAGAAACTATACAATTCAAGAATTGATAAATATTTTGCGAATAGCGATTTGATTGTCGATAATAGTAGTGATTTTGATAAAACTATAAATGATATTGAAAAGGAAATTAAAATAATCTATGAAAAATGAGATTGTGATATCGCCATTAAGAAAATCTATTTCTTTGGAAATGAATGCACCTGCTTCTAAAAGTATGAGTGTAAGAGCGCTTTGCGCTGGGTTTCTTGCTGGTGATGCTTTAATTTCTGATTTATCTGACTGCGAAGACTCAAAAAATACTATGAATTTGCTCAAATCTTTGGGCACAGAATTTTCAGAATATAAATATTTGAAAATTTTAAAAAGAAGCTCTGTTGTAATTCCAAACGAATTAAGTTGCGGTGAATCAGCATTGTTATTAAGACTTATTGCCCCAATTCTCTCTAGTTTCAATTATCCCGTCAAATTGACTGGTACAGGTTCCTTATTATCTAGAAATCAAAGTAATTTGATTCAAGTATTAAGAGCTATGAATGTACAAGTGAGTTCTAATTCATATTTACCATTGTCGATTAGTGGTATGATTAGTCCGGGTAAGTTTTTTTTAGATTTTAGTTCCGGATCGCAAGTATTATCGGGACTTTTATTTTCACTTCCACTGCTAAATGACTCTTCAACTTTAAAAATCTCAAATCTAAAAAGCAAAGGCTATATTGATTTAAGTATTCAAATACTAGAAAAATTTGGAATTTTGATTGATAGAGAGGATGATGTCTTTCATATAAGAGGAAATCAAAGATACATTCCTAATGCTATTAAAATTGAAGGTGATTGGAGTTCTGCTGCTTTTTTTCTTGTTGCTGCAGCAATAAATGGAGAAATAAATATAAATAATCTAAATCCTGATTCTTTACAACCTGATAGAGAAATTATTGATATTTTGATAGAATGTGGTGCCGAGTTATCATGCACAGAGAACCAATGCTCAGTGAAGAAAGGCAATTTAAAAGCATTTGAATATAATGCCGAAGATACTCCAGATTTAATACCAATTTTGACAACCCTGGCAATAAATTGCGATGGTGTGTCAAAAATATATGGGATTAATAGACTATTTAATAAAGAAAGCAATAGGGCAGAAGCTATTATTAGT
>JAUQWR010000581.1 GCA_030835065.1 Candidatus Kapaibacterium sp. | reverse complement strand
AGAATGTTGGGAAAGTCATATTGTTCAATGACGAATGGCATACTTTCGAAGAAGTAATTGCCCAGATAATTAAAGCCATAAATTGCGACATTCAAAGAGCGGAAGCGCTTACCTGGGAAGTACACACTAAAGGCAAGGCTTGTGTATATACCGGTGAAATAGAAGAATGTTTAAGAGTCAGTGCCGTGCTTGAAGAGATTCAGCTCAAGACTTCAGTCGAATATTAGTCTTGGGCTTCATCGCCAAATTCATCATCAAAAAAATCATCATCATAGTCTTCTTCGTCTGTATCGATTATTCCTGCATAGTCTTCGAAGGATTCTTTTTCTTCTAAATCGAATGATTTGAATACTAAATCTGGATTTAGTAGTTCAATTTCCTCTTTATTTTGAGGAAGATCGTTGAAATCAACAGTTTTTATTTGGTCATCGACAATATCAGTAAGATTATTGTCTTTAAATGTATCAATATAATCGAATTTAATAAGAGTACGCTCGCCACATTTGCAAATCACTTCTATGGATTCGACTTCTCCATCTTCGGTTCTATTTATCATAACAGTAGATTGATGAATACCAGAAGTACTGGTAATATGCTTATCGGCAATTTCTACTGTTTTGCCTTCGGCTTTGATATTTTCGAGTGGTATAAAATTATTTGTTCCGCCTTTGTGTTTAATACCGGAGATATGTGGTGCGACAATAAAATCTTTAAAATTATTTAATAGATATTCTTCAATTTCTTCTTCGGGAGTTTTTATTTGATCTTCTGTAATTTCCTCAATTTCGTCTTCATCATCCAAATCGAAAAGGCTTACTTCGGTATCATCAATTTCGATTTCCGGAATAGTAGTTTCTTTGATAATTAAGTCTTGAGGTTTTTCGATATTCGAGAAATCGTGAAGAGTAACTTTAGTCTTGCCAGAAGCAATATCTTCGGATTTAATAAGCGAGCTTTCTTGCTCTTCTTCTTCGAATAAATGACCATAAGCAAGGGCACCGCTAAGATCTTGCCCCACCATTTCGCTAATATCGTCATGACTGAAAATAGCATCTTCAGGATTAGTTTTATTGCCTGAATAATTTTTATTTACGACATCTTGTTTAGAAAAAGCTTCGAATATATCGATACCTTCGTCACGATTGACAATATCTTTTTCGTCGAATTCTTCTAATTCGAGTTTTTCTAATTCGTCGCTATTTTTTTTAACAAGATTTTTCATATTAATATTCCATTAAATTGCTTGAAGCCCAAACAAAGAAGCAATAGCTTCGGGCATATCATGCAGAGAGTGAATTTCATCTGCCAAGTGATTGTCTATAATAGATTTAGGCATACCAGGCACTACGCAAGAATCAATATCTTGGGCAATCATAAATCCGCCGGCAGATTTGACTTTTTTTGCAGATTCTCTTCCGTCGTGCCCCATCCCTGTCATAATAATTCCAACAGAATAAGAACTAAAAGACTCAGCAACAGAGCCTAAAAGCACATTGACGGACGGTTTGTAGAGTTCGTCTTTAGGATCGTCGCCAATAGAAATCAAAAATCTTTTATTAATAGTCATTTGTCTGCCACCTGGAGCAAGATATACCCAACCAGGCAGAGCTTTATCTCCATTTTCGGCTTCTTTTACGTTAAGTTTAGAAGAATTATTAAGTCTCTCGGCAAGAGATTTTGTAAAATAAGGAGGCATGTGCTGAGCAATAACAATAGGCACAGGAATAT
>JAUQWR010000580.1 GCA_030835065.1 Candidatus Kapaibacterium sp. | reverse complement strand
TTTTGTTCTAAAGTAAATCCAATATTGAAATTTAGACCATAATTTAAAATTGGTTGGTAGTGATAATCCGTGGAAAAAGAAATCCAGTCAGATTTATATTCAATTATATCAAAAAGATTGGATTGAGTATTATTAATGACTGATATTTTATATTCTTTTGAATTGACTGCTGTTTTTGTATCAAATTTTTTTGTTTTGTAATTTAATTTTACTGATAATTTGTGATTAGAATTAATATCTCTAAAAAAATGATAATAAACCAATCCAAGATTAAATCCATTTCTATTATTTAATTTGGGTTCTAATTTTGGAGAAATAACACTTGGATAATAGTCATAATTATTTATCATTGTGAAATTTGTACCAAAATCTAAACCAATAAACTCATATTTACGAGGTAAGACACCAATATAACAAGTAGTTTCAAAATCATCTTGAGAATAAGCTCCTACAGCCATGGCATTAAGCAAAAGCAAGTATTTTCCAATTTTTAGTTTATACTTAATTAGTCTTGCATCATTTTTTCTTAGATATAATAAAGCTGATATAATTGCAAATACTATAGTTAAAATAGCAACAGTAATCGGTATAAATAGGTTTTTCTTCATGTTTTCTTATCTCTATTAAAATTGAATCTATCTAATTTTTACTATTTCAATTTTATTATCAGAACTTGTTTATTCAGAAATTAAAGTCATAATTAAAAAAGTAAGTAATTAATTCCAAAAGTAATATAATGATTCTTCCATTTATTATGGTTATTGACTGATGTTAAATAATAGTTATATTCAAAATATAATTCGCTAATTGATATACTTTGGTTATCAATTGTATATGAGATGCCTGTATTTATAGCAAATCCGGTATTGTTTTTATTAGCGAAATCATTTAAAATTAATGCTGTAGTTCCATTATTTAATAAAGATAATATTCTATCATTAGTCATGAATAACGTTTGATTTGTTTTGTCATCAATTTCTAAAGTTTCTTCAAAATCACTATTAAGGTTTTGATCCAAAGAAAATCCTAGGTAAAAATATAAACCAGAATTTATAAAAGGTTCATAATAATAATTGCTTACAATCGAAATCCAAGTAGATTGGTAATTTAATTTATCTAAAAGTTTTGATTGAGGTTGGTTTATAACAGATGCTTTATAATCAATTGAATTAATCTCTTTTTTG
>JAUQWR010000579.1 GCA_030835065.1 Candidatus Kapaibacterium sp. | reverse complement strand
TATCGAATCATCAAAACCGGTTGCAGTTGTCTCAGGCAATCAGTGTGCTAATATTCCAATTGATAATATGTGGTGCGATTATATAGCAGAAATGGAAACACCCGTTTCTACATGGGGATATTCTTATGTTGCTCCAAAAATTTTAGGAAGAAAGTATTCACCTGTTTTAAGAATTTTTTCTAATGAAAATGATACAAAAATTAGTATAAATGGGGAAGAAAAATATACAATAAGCAAAGCCGGCGGCTTAATTGATGAAGGATATATTGAAACCAGAATTAACAAAGACAGTAATGCCAAAGCTGCTCTAATTCAGTCAGATAAACCTATTTCAGTAACACTTTACAATAGTGGTGTGCAAGAAGATGGCAATCCACAGCCTATTGGCGATCCTTTTCAAATGATATTATCGCCAGCCGAACAATACCAAAAGGAAATAATTTATCTTGCTCCTAAAACTAAAGAAGGACAAATGTTTCAAGATAATTATTTCGCTATTACTATCAAGACAAAAGATTCTGTTCCAATCCCTGCAAATTTCAAAATTGGAAAAAGAAATAACAATATTTTTGAATATAGTTTCCTTAATGAATTAGAAATTTTGGATACAATGGTGTTTAAATCGAAATATGAAGATTCATATTTTTCGTATTTAACAATTAAAGTTCCAAATGCATCAGTATTTCATTTTAAATCAGACGATCCTTTTGCTTGCTATGCTTATGGATTCAATTCACAAGATGGATATGGATTTCCTGCAAGCTTGGGATTGAAAAATGTAGATACTAATGATAAAGAAGCACCTTTTGTGGCTTGGCAGTCTAATTGCAATGGAGAGATTAGTGGATTTACTAAGGATTTGCCTACAAATTTTGCAATCAGGTCTAACCTTACTTATCCCATATATATTGCAGATAGCAGTTTTAATTTTGATAAAGAATTTCAAAAAATTATTCCAGGTGTAACCGAACATATTGAATGGAAATTAAAAATCAGAGATATAAATAAAGATGCTCGGGGTGTGATTATATTCCGTGATGCTGCAGATAATGATACAACTGTTATTGTAAGATATTCAAGTCCAAAACTTATTATTGAGCCAAATAAACATGATTTTGGTTTGATGAAAGTAGGAGAAGAGGCTTCACATAAATTTACAATTAAGAATATTAATGACAAACCATTCAATCTCTCGCTTCTTAAGTTTTTGTCCAACAGTTCAGTTTTTGAGTTTGTTGGAAAATTACCATTTGGTATATTGGCTCCGGGAGAATCTAAAGAAATTGATGTAAAGATTAGAGCCAAGAAACAAGGTGATTACAAGGACTCAATTGGTTTAGGCGACGATTGTGTTCTTCTTTATCGTACTCAATTGACTGCTAGTGTTGGTAATCCTAATATCATAGCATCAGACTTGAATTTTGGTGAAAAAATAATAAATAAAGTATATAATCTCCCAGCTACGGTTTTAAATAATGGAAAATCTAAACTTACTATTACAAAAGTAATTTTACCAACATCTTCAGTTTTTAAAGTGAATTTTGGCAGGGAAATAAACGAGTCAAAACCTCTGATTTTAGATAAAGGAGAAACATTTAGTTATAATGTCGATTTTAAACCCGAAAAAGAAGAAACTTATACAGATAATATAGTATTTTGTAGTGATGCCAACACTAGCGACAGCATTGCTATTGTATTTGGACGTGGCGTTTTGCCAGGATTGGTAGCTTATCCTTATGATTGGAATAGAAAAAGGATTATATATCATTCGAATTCTCAAGACTATCCAGTATATTCTAATGGATTGCTAATGAAAAACGAAGGTTCAGCAAATGCCTTTGTAAATTTAATTGAAATTATAGGCGACGAAGCTAGTAAAAAAGCATTCGAAATTGATTATTCTAATCTTCAATCTAAAACATTTATTCCCGGTGAATCTGATTTTGCTAAGTTAATTAAATTCATACCAAAAAATCCAGGCTATTTTAAAGTTGATTTGGCTGTTACTTTCAATGGAAAAAATAAAACTAACAGCTATCTTTCCGGTATTGCAGTTGTACCTAGAATTGAGATAGATAGAATTATTGATTTTGGTGTTGTTCATAGAGAAAAGGCAGACTTGAACAAACAAATAATCAGGATTTCTAATCAAGATCTTGAAAATTGGATATTTGGTGATACCCTTTTGATTAAGGAGATCAAATCTGATAAAATTGGACTTAAAGAAAATGATTTTGGTGAGTATGGATTTAGAGTCGATTTGTCGAATCATAGTTTTCCAATAAAATTAGCTCCAGGTGAATCAATAGATTTGCCAATTGAGTATAAAACAAAAGAATTGGGTGAGTTTAATGCTGATTTAGTTGTTATATCTGATGCTGAATCATATTTAGATACAATTAAAGTAAAAGCAAAATCGATGGATAATATGATTGTATTAAATTATTCCAAAGTTGAATCTTGTATTGATGAAGAAAAAGTATTTCAAGTATATGTGGCTAATCCAATGGTTCAATCAGTAGATATTGGAATGGTGAGATTTGATGTGCCATTGTCTGAATATAGTTTCGAAGATAATTCAATTATGAATGGATTTTCTGTAGATGCTGGAAAAACAAAAACTTTTAATATGATCTTTAATCCGTATGGTCTAATAAATAAAACAGCTAAATTATATTTTCTTGATGCAAATAAAACCAAGATTTTAGATTCATTATCGATCACTGGAAAAACATTATTTGTGGAAAGAGAAATTTTAGTAAATCCTGTAGCACAAACTGCAACAATAGGTCAGCAGATTTCTACAAGAGTATCGCTT
>JAUQWR010000578.1 GCA_030835065.1 Candidatus Kapaibacterium sp. | reverse complement strand
AATAATGCTACATCAGATCATACAGGTACATATTGGTGTACTATGAATTTTGGTGGTGTAAGCACATCTAGTACAATGGCCGGAATTGATGTTCAATATCCTATAGTTTTAGAATCAACTGTTCAAGATGTTGGTGCATGTTGGGGTGGAGCTCCATTTGTACAATTATGGATAAATGCAAGTGGTACAATTCAAAATTACCAATGGCAAAAAGAAGTAAATGGCGAAGAAGGTACATATTTCCAAGATTTAACTGAAGAAACAAATTCAGTATTGACAATCCCATTGACAGGCGATCCACAACAAGTTGCAGGTAGATATAGAGTACTAGTATTTGGACCGGGTAATTGTGGTCCAGCTACAGTAACTTCAAATATTGCAACTGTATCAATTACTGAACCAATATCAAACGAACATTATGAATATGAATTCAATGAATCAAATATTTGTGAAGATGCAACAATAACAATGACTGCCCAAGCAAATGGTACTATCACTGGCTATCAGTGGGAAAAATACGTAAATGGTATTTGGACTCCAATTGCATTAAATGATAATCCAACAGCCCAATCACAAACATTTGAAATGGTAGCTGTAAAACCAGATATGTCTGGTGAATATAGAGTGCGTATATTTGGAAGCCCACAATGTGCTGTGAGCGATGTTCCTTTGGAACCAATCAATATGTTGATTTGGCCACAATTCAAAGTTGCTTATCAACCAAAAGACCAAACATTGTGCGAAAATGAATCAATCAACTTAAGCGTGATTGGCGAAGGCGAAATCAATGGTTATCAATGGTATTTCGAAGGCAAACCAATCGATGCTACAACAAATCCAACAGCAACAACTGCATTCTTAGAAATTAAAAATGCTAGCTATTTGCTATCTGGATCTTATACATGCGAACTTACTGTATCAGATTGCCGTGGATTGAACCGTAAAGAACTGTCTGCTCCAGCAGAAGTTTATGTTTTGCGTGCAACACAAATCACAAAACAACCTGCATCATTGACAATGGCACAAATTGGCGAAAGAATAGAATTGGCAGTCGAAGCTCATCACAAAGGTAAAACTCCTCCATTCTATAAAGATAAATTCCAATGGTATCGTTATAATGCTTCGACACAAACAAGTGTAGAATTAGCAGATAATTCAAAATTTGCCGGTACAAAATCATCAATTCTATCTATAAACAAAATTGAAGCCAGTGACTTTACAACAAATGGCGATTATTACTATGTTGTAGTAGAAGGCATTTGTGGTAATGCTACTTCTGCACCAGCATTAATCAACGAAGGATTAAGACTTACAGTTAAAACTCAAGCTAATGGTTTTTCAACTTGCGAATCAAATCCAGCAAAACTTACTTTTGAAGTTGAAGTAAATAATCCTCAATATCAAATTGAATACAAGTGGTTTAAAGATGGAGTAGAAATACCAAATTCAAATATGAGCGAATTCAACTTTACTGCTATCATGGCTGCAGAAGCTGGTAAGTATCATGCTCAGGCAATGGTTGCTAATATGCCTTCGGTTATGGTAGAATCTGATAAAGTTGATGTTGTTGTCAATGTTGGTCCAACAATTACAACACAATTACCAGCAAAACTTGATGTAGTAGTAAGCAAAGATATCGAATTGACAGTTGTTGCAACTGGCAGTGGTACATTGACATACGAATGGTATAAAGATAATACACTTATAACAGGTGCTACAAGTGCTAAATATACAAAGACAAATGCAGATGCAAATGATGCCGGAAAATATGCAGTAAAAGTACTTAACGATTGTGGTGAAGAATTATCTTCAGAAACAGTTGTTACTGTTACAAAAACTGGTATTGTTGGTGTAGTCGAAAATGATAATGAATATGGACTAACAATCATTCCAAATCCAGTATCAAATGCAGCTGAAATCAGCTTTAAAACAACTAGTGCATCAAATGCAAAAGTTAAGTTAATGGATATTAATGGTAGAGAAATCGCGGTATTATATAATACTGTAGCCAATGATCTTGTTAAAATCAATCTTAATTCATCAGAATTAAATCTTGCAAATGGTACATATTTAATCGTTCTAGAAGTGAATGGTAATGTTACAAGCAAGCAAGTTGTTATTAACAGATAAGTTTAATATTTTATAGAATTTAAATTGCCGAGAAGTAATATTCTCGGCTTTTTTTTTGATTGAAAAAAAATCATTGACAGAATCAAAAAAAATGGTATATTTATTGTAAATATAGGATGGAAATAAAATAAAAATTGATTAATATTAACAAGATTGTTAGTCAATATTAAAAATATGTTAATAATAATTAATTAAACTTAATGGGATTTACTTTTTTGAAGGGTAACCATTAAAAAATATGATAATGAAATAAATTATTTTTTCATTGTTTTTTCACAAATGACAGGGTGAATTTATGTACAAAAAGCTACTAGCGAGTTTATTCGCTTTTCTGTGCATTGGTCTATTAAGCAATGTGTATGCTCAAGTGCAGATAGGCGCAACGAGTTACACAACGCTAAAGGCGGCATTTGATGCCATTAATGCTGGAACGCATACTGGCGCTATTACAATTCAGATTACCGGAAATAGTACAGAAACAGCAACAGCTGTTTTGAACAAATCCGGAACAGGATCTGCAAGCTACACATCTGTAACACTTTATCCAACTGGAACTTACACAATATCGGCTAACACTACAGACGGCGTTATCGAGTTGAAAAATGCTGCAAACATTACTATTGATGGCCGTATCAATCAAACTGGTACAACAAATGGCTTGACATTGCAAAGTACAAATACTAGTGGATCTCCTGTTATTTGGATGGATTCGACAACAACATCTGGTACAGGACCTAAGGATATTACAATCAGAAATTGTA
>JAUQWR010000577.1 GCA_030835065.1 Candidatus Kapaibacterium sp. | reverse complement strand
CGTTAATCTTTGATTGACATGTAAAAAAATGATCGGCTTTTTTAAAGCCGGTCATTTTTTTTTATAAAAAAAGCTGTCTGAATTTCAGACAGCTTTATTTTTAATAATATTTAAATATAATATTATTTGCCTAAAGTAGCTTTCAATTTGTTAGTTAATTTAGGCATTACTTCGAATAAGTCGCCAATAATACCATAATCGCATACTTTAAAAATTGGAGCATCTTTGTCTTTGTTGATTGCAACAATAACTTTAGAACTAGACATACCAGCTAAGTGTTGAACAGCGCCTGAAATACCACAAGCAACATATAAAGTTGGGGATACAGTTTTACCTGTTTGGCCAACCTGCTCGCTATGTGGACGCCAGCCAGCATCAACAACTGCACGAGAAGCACCTACTGCTGCTCCTAATACTTTTGCAAGGTCTTCGATCAAGTTATAATTTTCTGGAGCTTTGATACCTCTACCGCCAGAAATAATTGCATCAGCTTCGAGTACATCAAGTTTGCCCTCGTTTTTAGCAACGTTCTTTACGGAAACAGTAAAGTCTTTGTCCGATAGGTTTGGTGCAAAGTCTTTGATGTTTAATGAACCAGCAGGAGCTGCTACTGCAGTAAACACATTAGGGCGAATTGAGAACACTTTAACGTTTGTATTAATTTGTGTTTTCAATAATGCTTTGCCAGCATAAACTGGTTTTTTTGCAGTAATATTGTCTGATTCGACTTCTAGAGCTATACAATCAGAAATATATCCGGCTTCGAGTTTTACAGCAACTCTAGGTCCTAATTCCAAGCCTGCAGCATTTGCAGGGAAAATAACGCAATCACTTGATTCAGATTTAGCTACTTGAGCAACTAATTCTGCAACAGCTTTAGATGAATGATTAGATAATTTGTCAGATTTAGCATTCACAACTTCAGTCAAGCCAAATTCTTTAGCAGAATTTATCACATCATTGTTTCCATTGACAATCACACCGACTAACTTTGCACTAGTTTTGTCTGCAATGTTTTTACCGGCAGTAATTACTTCAAAAGAAACGCGTTTTAAAGTATTATTATTTGTTTCAAGAAAAACCAATATATTTTTCATTCTTTTAAATCTCCTGATAATTATATGACTTTAGAGTCTTCGTGAAGCATTTTAATTAATTTGTCGATATCTTCGTCGGAGCCACTAAGCAATACACCTGCTCTTTGTTTAGAAGGAATTTCCAATCCAAGTATAGATACTCTGTTTGCAACAGCAGTAGCTTCTTTAGTATCGACAGGTTTGGATTTAGCTTTCATGATATCAGGTAATTTAGGATATCTTGGTTCGTTCAAGCCTTTTTGAGCACTGATAATACAAGGAAGAGTAGCTTCAACAACTTCTTTTCCACCTTCTATATCTCTTTCGGCAGTAACTTTTGTACCATCGA
>JAUQWR010000576.1 GCA_030835065.1 Candidatus Kapaibacterium sp. | reverse complement strand
ATTATAACAGAACAAAACCTAAAATCTAGAATGATTCCCGGCACTATCCCGTTTACTGGATTAGAAAAGGATATTCGATTCAATTCGACAGAAGATTTTGATATTAAAAACAATATGAACAAACTCTTAGCTCCAAAAACCGGATTATTGGAATGTAAAATTGCTATAGATGCCGTTTATAGCTTTTTTAAATTGATGAATAAAGATTACAACAGAGCAAGTTCTTATATCGCTGCTGTTATGTCGCATGTATCATGGTTGTACGAAGAATATATTAATGTCAGAATTTATGTACCGTATATTGTAGTACGTGAAAGCGAAGAACAAGATCCTTATTATTACATATATGGGGCTTTAGATTTTGATTCGAAATTAGAAGTTATGCCAAAAGTTTGGAAAAACCGAAGATATGTCGAGAAAGATATTGCTTTAGTATGTATGTTTACTGACTTAAATGATACTCAAGCAAGTGGAAGCATGACTGCAGGATTATCATATGGAGGTTACCCTGGCACTGGTTCCTTATGCGACATAGACAGAGGTTATAGCATTTTTGGAATTAATGGTTATTATACCTATCCAAACTACAATTATACATGGGATGTTTCTGTTGCTGCTCACGAAATAGGTCATAATTTCGGTTCGCCTCATACACATAGCTGCTATTATGCACCGAATATGATCGATACTTGTGTTACTCAAACCCAACCTGTACCAGTTGGTGATGCTTGCACATCAGGCCCAGCTTATGCTGCTGCTGGCACTATCATGAGTTACTGCCATCTTACAAATGCAACTCATTCTGTAGAACTCAAATTTCACCCACGCGAAATACCCAATATGCGTGCTGCTGCAGAAAAAGCTTATTGTGTTCCTAAAATCACTTATCCGATTATTGATATTCTCTCTCCTCTAAGAGAAACTTCATATAAATTTGGCGATGATATCAAAATTAGATGGACTTCGGCTAAAGTTAATTTTGTTAATTTGTTTTATTCTATTGATGATGGTAAAAATTGGATTAGTATTAAAAGTGATATCCCTGCTACAGACTCGGTATTTAAATGGCCTGCACCTCGGATTAATACTTCTAATATGATATTCAAAGTTCAAGACAACTCTATTGATACAGTTTTTGATGTAAGCAACTCAAAAATTACAATCATCACTCCTTCTATTACTCTAATTTCTCCAAGTGCAAATAATGAATTTGGCCAAAAAGAAATTATGACAATTGCCTGGCAGCCTATTATTTCAAAAAACTTCAAATGCTTCTTTAGCTCTGATAACGGGAATAATTGGAATCCGATTTCTGACAATTTAACTGCTAATTATTTTACTTTTGATGTACCAGACATTATAAGCGAAAATTGCCTGGTGAAAGTAATTGATACTGATGATAATAATGTGATTGCCGTCAGTCCTAAATTCTCGATTGGTATTTCCACTCTACAGATTACTAGTCCTGCTAATGATGAAATAATTTGTGCCGGTTATAATTACAAAATCAGGTGGAATTCGAGATTTACAAACTCTGTGCAATTATTATATTCTATTGATGCTGGTGCTAGCTGGAAAAAATTGAACTTGTCTGCTGTCAAAACTATTCCAAACGAGTATCTTTGGAAAATTCCTGCAAGCAAAACTGATAGTGCAAAAATCAAAGTATTATTGAAAGATGATAAT
>JAUQWR010000575.1 GCA_030835065.1 Candidatus Kapaibacterium sp. | reverse complement strand
AAGTAAATCGCCAATATCCTGATGCTATTAAATATTATAAAGATTTGCAGAAAAAATATCCATACAGAAATACTGCACTTCAAGCATATTTGCGCGAAGCAAATAACGATATTTTGCAACGTGATGCGGCTTCAGCTCTTCTTGCTCTCGAAAGAGCCGAAACTATTAGACGCGAATCTGCAATTGATACTCTCGAAAAAAATATTTATGAAAAGCAATCCTATAACGATAATACTCAAGAAAGAATTTATTACCTTCGTGGCGAAGCTTATAATTTAGCTTCTAATTACGATAAAGCAATTGAATCTTTTCAATTACTTTCCAATAATTATAAAGATTCTAAACTCAAACTAAATGGAGTGATGGGAGAAGCTTGGGCTTATATGAACAAAGCTGATTATGCCACTGCTATTAAACTCTACGATAGAGCGATTAATGAGGATGATAGCGATGAAGGTAAAATCAGAGCTTCTGCTCAGCTTTATCGCGTTATCTGCCTTAAACGCAAAGGTGATAGAGACCAAGCTCGTAAAGAATTGGCTGCTTTGGGATTGCAGTCTGGCTATCCTTACCAAAGCTTAGTGCTCTTGGAACTTGGGCAAACCAACTACGAAGATGCTGATTTTGTTCAGGCTCGTAAAGATTTA
Organism: Candidatus Kapaibacterium sp.; assembly: GCA_030835065.1. GTDB lineage: Bacteria > Bacteroidota > Ignavibacteria > Kapaibacteriales > UBA2268 > JAUQWR01. The sequence goes on along the minus strand of JAUQWR010000575.1, from coordinate 13,525 downwards.
GAGCGCGCTGATAGAGAAGATTCAGAAGCCAGAATTTCTGTCAGAATTCATTTGCTCCTTGGCGCTACTTATATGGAATTAAAGCTTTGGGATAAAGCCGTAAACGAATATAAAAAAGCTGAGCAACTTGCTGAAAAAAGTTCTGAAATATATCTTCCTCAAAAAAAATGGTACCTTGCGGAAGCTAACCTAAAACAAGGCATTTCGCTGGTTCAGGCTCTTAGAAGCTCTGAAGCAATAAAACCGCTCTTGGAATATTTAGGCACTGATAATTCTCTTGCAAACCAAAAAGACGAAGCTATTTTTTGGCTTGCTGAAGCTTACTATAGAAGTGATATGCTCAAAAATTCTATAGAATTTTATAAGAGATTATTAGATAATTATCCAAGCACTAAACGCAGAGAAGAAGCTTTATACTCTTTAGGATGGTCTCATTTCAGACTAAAGGAATTTACTCAATCTTCGAAAGTGTTTGATCAAATGATAAAAGAATATCCTAAAAGCCAATATGCTGTGGAAGTACTTAGCAGACAGGGCGATGGATACTACTTGGTCAAAAATTATGCTCAAGCGGCTGAGTCTTATAGAAGAGCTTCTCGTTTGGCTCCTAATACTGAAGAAGGGCAATATTCTGCTTACCAATTATGCCATGCTTTGTATAGATTAGGAAAGTATGAACAGTCAATTACTGCTTTGTTGGATTTTGCAAGAATATATAATCGTTCGCCATATGCTCCAAACGCACTTTATTTAATTGGATGGATTAGATTTCAACAAGGAAAATATTTCGAGGCAATTGATAACTTCAATTTCTTGCTCGAAACTTATCCCCAGAGCAATCTTGTGCCAAGAGCTCATTATGCTATCGCCGATGCTTATTATAATACAGGCAATTACGAAGAGGCTATTAACGGATATAAAAATGTAGTTCAAAACTATCCAAGCAGTGAATTAGCACCCGAAGCTATGAAAAGTGTTCAATATGCTCTTATGGCATTGGGCAGAGAAGACGAAGCTATGCAGATTGCTGATCAATATATTGAAACTAACCCTAACTCTCCTTTTGTAGAAGACTTTAAAAAGAAAAAAGCGGATATGTTCTATTATGGTAGAAAATATGCAGATGCTGTTTCTGAATATAATGCTTTTATTCAAAAATATCCCGGCAGCGACAAAAATGCTGAGGTTTTATATCTGCTTGCCAAGACTTATGTCAATTTGAATGAACCCGATCGTGCTGCTGAAACCTTTTTATCAGTGAAACAAAAGTTTCCAAAATCTGATTTTGCACCTTTGAGTATGCTCGAATTAGCTCTGTTAAAACGTGATTTAAACAACCTTCAGGAAGCTGAAACTTTGCTTCTAAATATTCAAAAAGAATATCCTGAAAATGAAGTTGCTGCCCAAGCTGGTTTCGAGCGTGCTGTAATTAAATTTAATCAGGGCGATACTCTAAGCTCTATTAATTTATATAAACAAGTAGCCAATACTTATACTAATTCTGAATTTGGCGATCAAAGCAGATACAGAGTAGCTATGTATTATAGATCTATCGAGAAGTTTGATTCTGCAAGAGTAGAATTTGAAATTTTATCAAAAATTATGGAAAATCCATCAATTGCTGCCGAAGCTCAATATAGAATCGGTGAATTATGGATGAGAGAAGACAATTACAACAAAGCTATTGAATCGTTTATTATCGTTAAAGATAAATTCTCCGGTTATGAAGATTGGTATTCATTATCATTATTAAATTTAGGAGAATGTTACGAAAAAACAGAAAACCCTATTGCCGCAAAAGAAATTTATACGGCATTGGAGCAATTGCGACCAGAAGATGATTTTGGCAAAACTGCCCGTTCACGTATTAAACGATTGAAATAATATTTCGAATTGTAATGGTATTATTAAAATGAAAATATCAAAAATTTCTATATTAGTTATTTTAGCATTTTGCGGAATTAAAGCAGAATATGCTTTTGCACAGCAAAATCAAGCACAAACTCCGGTCGGCGAAACTTCGAAGCCAATCGAACTTCCTGCTTTTATTATCGAAGGTGTCGAGCAATTAGATTATAAATCGGGTGTAAAACAAGCACCAAGCAAATCCAGCCCTTTGAGCCAAAAAGAACTCGATTCGCTAAATTCATTAGAAAAGCAGCAAGCTGCTATGCTCCCACCAGAGCAGTTGCCAAATAAGACTTTTGATAAAAATTTCAGTAAAGGTTTTTTAAAAGCCGGTTTTGGTCTATTTGTAACTCCTGAATTAGAAGCCGGATATGGTGTGAATTTAGGTGGATATGAATTATATGCCAATGGTGGTTTTGAATCTTCCGGAGGTTCTGCAAAGCGTTCGGATTATTCTAAGATGTTTCTTTCTCTCTATTCTGATTTTATTGCTCCTGATAAATTTTTCATTTTTGGAGGCTCCCGAACTCGTACAAATGTGTTTTTTAATAATTCTGCATTTAATTTGTTTGGCGATGCACTCTCTCAGGATAAAGATGGATATACAGATAGAAGTATGAATAAATATGGATTTGCGGTCGATGTCGATGGCAATTTCGAAAATATTCAGTTTGCTACTGGTGGGCAAATCAAATCTTTACAACTATCCACTGATTCTAAGGCTCTTAGTTATTATGCAAAAGAAAATGCCTTCCAAAACCAGGTAAATGGCTACCTTAGCCTTAGATCTAATTGGAGCAATTATCTTGTAGCTGCAAATATTTCAATCGATTTAGGCTCAGTGAGAACTAATTCAGTTAATTTTCTTCAATTAGATGCTTCTGCTTCATATTTCAATAATGAATTTTCAATAGTAGGAAAAGCAGGTTTTCAAGCTGCATCAAATTCTGACGAGGATTCACGCGGTGGTTTATTGCTAGGTGCCGAGCTGCATTATAGAATGAGTAGTTTGTTTACTGTCAATGCTGCTTTTTTCAGCGGATTGGTCAAAACTTCATTATTTAATTATTTTGAAAAAAATCCATACTTAGACTTTTCAAGTAAAGTTGATTTTCCTTATGATATCACTAATGTATCAGGATTTATCACCTATCATCCCTTGGAAAGTATGCAATTTAGCGCTGGTGCGCGCTGGAGACTAACCGACAGAATGAATTATTTCTCTACCGATAGTACAAATACAAGCACCGTGAAATATAATAAAGGTACTAGTTTCGAAATAATATTAGACGGCATTTGGAGTCCTACAGATAAGGATAGGTTTATATTTAATCTGACAACTAATGCGTCAGTATTGAATGATTACGATGGCTCAATTCCATATATGCCGGCAATGATGGTTTCTGCCGACTATAGAAGAGAATGGTTGGAAAACTTTGGCACACAAATTGGGCTTGTTTATGTTGGCGAAAGAAAGTATAACGAAAATATAGATGAAAATCTAGATTCTTATATCAGCCTGAAACTTAGTGCTGATTATAGATTGAACAAAGAATTTTTATTTTATGCAAAATTTGATAATTTAACAAATTCAAATACATACATTTGGAAAAATTATAAAGAGCGCGGATTATTCGCCTCTATTGGATTAATGTGGCAGTTTTAGGTGATTATGCCGATTTTTGATGAAATATTAAAGCCTGAAGAGCAGTTGGGCGGGTTCAATCCCGGCGAGCCCGATGATGATACCTTTATTCTCGAAGCTAAAGGTACTTATCCAGGCTCTGCTCCCGTCTTTGAAGACCAAAAAAAAGTCTTCTCGCAAGAAATTAGTATGGCTCCGCTCTACGAAGCTCCCGAAGAAGGTTCTGTTTGGGATGTATTTGATAGTGCTCAGTCCGATGAATTAGAAACGGCGCCTATCGATTCTGACTTTGCTCCCGAAAAAGAAAGAATTGATCCCGATGCTTTGGAAGCAGAGCTCCATAATAAAATTGCCAATCTTGATAATTTAGTTTTAGAAGATGAAGAGGATTTATTCTCAGCTCCTACCGAAAAACCGGAAGAAGATATTTTTACATCCGGTATTAATTTTGAGTTGGATAATCCTCAAGAACCGGCTAATATTGTTCAAGAGCCTTTTATTGAACAATTGGAGCAGCCGCAAGCTGCTAATCAACAAGAGCTTAGCCCTATTAGCCAAGATGAGTTTCAAATTGACGAAGATCTAAAAGCGATGCTTCAAGCCGATCTTGCCGAGAAAAAATCTAAAAAAGAAGAGGCTGATTCTCAACTTAGCTCCGAAGAAAAAGCTAAAAACGAAACTTTTGTTCCCGTTGATGATTTGGAAGATGCTGTTGTAATCGATTTTGCTTCTATTTCTCCTGAAATGGATGCTGATGAAGCCAAACTCGAAACTCCAGAGGAAACAGTCAAGGAAGAACAAAAAACTAAGATTAAAAAAGAAAAACCTGTAAAAGAAAAGAAGCCAAAGAAAAAAAGATATATCTTGATGCCTTTTGCTTACGCTGCTATGCTAACTCTATCTTTAGCAGTTTTAGGTGCCGGAGGTTATTATGCTTGGTACAAGTTTATAATAGAAGAAAAACCAAAAGAAGAAATTGTAGAAGAGCATAAACCAGAAGAGAAAAAGGCAGAGACTCATGCTAAGTCTGAAGAACCTAAGCATGATAGCGCAGCAGAAACCAAACCAGAAGAAAAACATGATTCGGACTTAGCTCAAAAGCCTGAAACTAAACCTGCAGAAGAGCCTAAAGAAGCTCCAAAAGCAGAGCCTAAAAAAGAAATAGAAAAACCTAAGAAGGAATTACCTGCAGCTAAGGAAAAACCTATTAAAGAAACTAAAAAAGATATAGCTGTAAAACCAGTCGAAAAGCCTAAGGAAACGATAGAAAAAGCTAAGCCAGCAAAAGAAAAGCCGGCTAAGCCCAAAGTCGAAAAACCTGAGCCTAAACCGATTGTTACTAAAAATGAAACCAAACCGGTAAAAGAAACGTCAAAGAATATAAAGAAGGAAGAAGTATATACCGTTCAGATATATTCTTCTCCATCCAAAGAAGATGCCGAAGCTTGGCTCGACAAATTAAGAAAGAGAAATATAAGCGGGGGCTTTATTTCTCCTCAAAAAGTAAGAGATCAAGTCTGGTACAGAGTTAGATTCGGCAATTTTGCTTCGCGCGACGAAGCTAGTGCTGCTGCAAAACGCCATGGTTTTGCTCAGTCTTGGGTTGATAGAATAAAATAGGGGGAAATAATAAATGTTTCAATCGACATTATATGAAGAAAAGCAAGTCTTGCAATTCAAAATGCCTTGGCATAAAAATACTGCCAAAGCTTTTGCAATCTGCGCTCCTATAGTTCTTTTGCTTGTACTTCTCATAGGAAGTTTCAGAGATATTCGAGTTGATGAAAGACCTACAAAATCAAATTTAATACCTATTACTATTTTAAATTTTGGTGATGGCGACGGTACAGGAGTGTCAAGTGGCAACTTGACAGAGCGCGGCGCTATGCACAAAGGCAATACTCCTCCGAGTTCATTGCATGATGCGGAAACTTCTGCTCAGACCAAAGCTACAACAAATCCCGCATCGACTGATATTACTCAAAGTTCGAATTTGGTGCCGACTAATACATTGCCTTCTGATAAAAACAATACAAATAATGGTGGATCGGATGCGCGCAACACAGGAAGTCCTAATGGTTCGCTTGATGGGTCAGGTATTTCTTTTACTGGTACCGGTAGAGGCGCCGGATTAGGTTTTGGTGATATTGATTGGGGTGGCGGCGGAAATAGAATTGTATTAAACCGTAAACCGCCTGTATTTCCTCCAGGTGTAAATACATCTGCTCAAATAAAAATCAGATTTATTGTAAAACCCGATGGTACTGTGAGCCAGATGATTCCATTACAAAAAGCAGATCCTCGACTCGAAAAAGCAGCTATGGATGCTCTGCGTCAGTGGAGGTTCAACCCACTAAAAGAAAATAAAGAAATGGTTGGAATTATTCCATTTACTTTCAAACTCAGATAAATATTTTTGCTTAATAGAATTAATTAACAAAAGGGCTGATTCATAGTGTTCAGCCCTTTAGTATTTTTAAAATTAATCTTTCATCAATTTCTTATACTTCAGCCTGTGAGGTGTAACGTCTATTCCTTGTTTCTTCTTATAATCAACATAATCAGAATAGCCGCCTTCGAAGAATGTAACTTCCGAATCTCCTTCGAATGCCAAAATATGTGTTGCAATTCTATCTAAAAACCATCTATCGTGAGATATAACCACTGCACAACCGGCAAAATTTTCAAGACCTTCTTCGAGTGCTCTTAATGTGTTTACGTCAATATCGTTTGTAGGTTCGTCAAGAAGCAAAACATTAGCTTCCGAACGCAATGTTAGAGCTAAATGAAGTCTGTTTCTTTCGCCACCAGACAAGTAGCCACATTTTTTCTGTTGGTCTGCACCACTAAAATTAAATCTTGCTACATAAGCTCTTGAACTCATTGTGCGCCCGCCGAGCGAAATATCTTCGTCGCCACCGGAAACAACCTGCCAAACAGTTTTTTCAGGGTCAATATCAGTATGAGCTTGGTCCACATATCCAATTTTAACAGTTTCACCAACCGAAAAATCTCCAGTATCTGGAGTTTCGTGCCCCATAATAAGGCGGAAGAGAGTGGTTTTACCTGCACCGTTAGGACCAATAACGCCTACAATGCCAGCTGGTGGAAGAGTAAAACTGAGATTGTCAAATAAGAGCTTATCTCCATAGGCTTTGGCAATACTATTTGCTTCAATAACTTTATTTCCTAATCTTGGACCATTAGGAATAGTAATTTCCAATTGCTCTTCTTTTTCTCTTACATCTTGGTTCAATAAGTTTTCGTAAGCACTCAATCTAGCTTTAGATTTAGCATGACGTGCTTTAGGCGACATTCTGACCCAATCCAATTCTCTTTCGAGAGTCTTTCTGCGTTTAGATTCAGCTTTGCCTTCGAGTTCTAATCTTTTAGCTTTTTGGTCCAACCAAGAAGAATAATTACCTTTCCAAGGAATGCCCTCACCTCTGTCTAATTCTAAAATCCAACCTGCTACATTATCGAGGAAGTATCTATCGTGAGTGATGGCAATAACTGTTCCCTTGTATTGCTGCAAATGCTGTTCGAGCCAATGAATAGATTCTGCATCCAAGTGGTTGGTAGGCTCATCGAGAAGCAATATATCTGGTTGCTTTAGTAACAAGCGTGTAAGAGCAACTCTGCGACGCTCTCCACCGGATAAATTTTCAATTTTCCAATCTCCGGGCGGGCATCTAAGAGCATCCATAGCTCTTTCGAGTTTGTTGTCGAGTTCCCATGCATCGTGCTTATCCAATAAGTCTGTCAATTCACCTTGGCGGTCTAAAAGCTTATTCATTTCGTCATCGTCAGTTACTTCTGCAAATTTCATGCTTATCTCTTCATATTCTTTAAGCAAATCTGCAACTTCCTGAACGCCTTGCAAAACGACATCTTTCACTGTTAGTGAATCGTCGAGAATTGGTTCCTGAGGAAGATAACCAACAGAATAGCCTGGTGAAAAAACAACTTTACCATCGTATGATGTTTCTTCGCCGGCGATAATACGTAAAAGAGTAGATTTACCGGAGCCGTTCAAACCGATTATACCGATTTTTGCACCGTAGAAGAAAGATAAATATATATCTTTCAAAACTTGTTTGCTTGGTGGGAATATTTTGCTTACTCCAACCATTGAGAAAATAATTTTATTATCGTCAGCCATGAGATTTTCTAAATTTGTTAAACATTTTGATGCAATATACGAAAAATTCGAAGATTAATTTATCTCTAAAAAGGCACTACTTCCGTTAAGTACATGATATGTATATCAATTACATCTTCCTGCAATCTTGATTATGATTGTGTTGATTCATCTAATACTTTTCGGATTGAATTCAATAAATCTGCCTTATTTAAAGGTTTCATTAGAATTGCCTGAATATCGTAATCCTCTTTGGTCGTTTCAGTAAAAGATTCGTTATATCCAGAACAAATAATTATTGGAGTATTATTTCCCATCTTCCTAATATTGAAAGCTAAATCTAATCCGGTCATATTTGGCATAATTTGGTCGAGAATAATCAATTCATAGTCATTCATAGACGATAAAAGTTTATCATAAGCTTCTATAGAATCAGTGAATGAATCTACAGTATAGCCATATTTTTCAAGTAAAAGCTTTGTTGTATTAGCGATAAATTCTTCATCGTCAACTACTAATACTCTTTCGTTACCAGTTTTGATTGTATCTGGATCATCAATAGTATCATCAATTTTTGTTGATTCTGATAGCGGAAGTAAAATAACGAACTTAGCACCATTACCTACTTGCGATTCAACAAATAATTCACCATTATGTCCTGCAATTATGCCTTGAGTCACCGCCAAACCTAAACCAGTGCCTTCGCCTACTTTTTTTGTAGTAAAGAATGGATCGAATATTTTATTAACTATATCATTAGGTATTCCGGGCCCATCGTCTTCTACAGTAATTTGAACATAATCTCTATCGATAGATTCAATTTTGTTTAAAGCGGCAAGATCCTCTTTAGAAATTTTGGACAGACTTATTAATATTTGAGTTCCTTTGCCGGTATTATTCATAGCTTGATAAGCATTAGTACATAAATTCATTAATACCTGGTGAAGTTGAACTGAGTCTGCATTAACAAGTGCATTTTTAAAATCGGATTTGATATTTATCTTATATTTTGATTGGAATGTTTCGTCGAGCAAGTATTTGACTTCATCAAGAATTGAATTAACATTAATAACAGACTTATCTTGATTTTTCATTCTACTGAAAGTGAGTATTTGTTTTGTAATATTTTTTGCGCGATCAGATGCTTTAAGAATCAAGTCTATATATTGATTTGCAGAGCTATTTGGAGAAGCCATTTTGGCTAATTCGCTACTGGTAATGATTGCAGAAAGAATATTGTTAAAATCGTGAGCTACTCCTCCGGCAAGTATGCCAATTGCTTCCATTTTCTGGGCTTGTCTTAATTTTTCATCAAAAAGTTTTTTATCAGTTATATCTCTACAAATTTGAACATAGTGAGTAATTTTTCCATTATAATCGAAGATCCCAAATATCATGGCTTCAAGTGTAATGTGCGAACCATTATTTTTAAATACAATCTCATCATTCCAATTTTCTTTGTTTGATAATTTTGAATAAATAGATTCTAAAATTTTCTTTCTTTCAGGATTTAGAGGAAGTAAAAAAGAATAATTGTCATATTCAGTAAATCCATGAAATTTATTGAAGTTGTCAAATGCTTTGTTGGCAAATATTCTTCTGTTATGATTATCAAAAATAATGATAATATCAGAAGATTGCTCGATTACAGCAGCTAATCTTTGTTGAATGGCATTGGATTCTTTTAGATCATTAATATCCATACAAACGCCAATCATACGAGTTGAATCAATATTGGCATCATTAATAAAATTTCCATTTAGAAGCATCCACCGATAAGTGCCGTCAGAAAGCTTGAATCTAAAGCTAATAATCAATGGATATTTGCTTTCAATTGAATTTTTGAAAGCTTGTTTAAAATTGAATTTATCTTCTTCATGTATTCTGGATTCTAAATCTGATAGTCGTGTAATCCTCAGTACATGTTTCATTTCAAATAATTGGTCAATTTGAAGCATCCAAGTGAATAGAGTAGTTGATAAATCTAATTCCCAAGAAGAAATTTTAGCAGTATTTTGAGTGATAATAAATAGCTCATTAGTCCTATTCATTTGATTGATAATATCGCTTAAATTTTCAGTCATTCGATTGAATGCATTTGCCAAAATTCCTACTTCATCTTTAGAATTAACTTCAACAAGCATTGATTTGCCTTCGCTTATTTGTGTGGCAATGCTTGCTATGTTGTTTATTGGCTCCACTATTCGGTTGGATAGGCGGACAGTAAGTACAATACCGCCGACCATAAAAACCAGTCCAAGTAGAGACATAATGATAACAAGTCTAGTAACCGAACTTTCAAATTCATCAAGAGGAATAATAATACCAATATACCATGGATTATTTATTTCAGCAATTTTTATTGGCGAATAGTATTGAAATGATTTGATGCCGGTGCTATATGCAATTTTCTCCAGATGAAACTCTTCCCCATTTTTTACAGCATTTTTTGAATATTCAACTTGCTCTGGTGTAAGGTTATTTCGCTCCCAAAAATTAATACCAATCATTTCCTTACGGTTTTGAGCAATTCGCATACCGCTATTAGACAACATAATAGCATAGCCGCTGCCATAAGGTTTTATTTTGGTAATCATTTTTTGAAGAAAATCTAAACTTATATCAGCTCCAATTACACCTTTGAAACTACCATTGACAATAATAGGAAATACTATTGAAGTTTCAAGTATTGCAGTGGCTTGCACACCATCGTAAGAATAAAAATATGGATTAATAATTTGGGGTTTTAGAGTTTGCTTTGGCAATTTATAATAATCACCGTCATAGTCATAAGGATATGGAATTATATTTTTTATAATATTGGTTTGTACGTCGCGGTACCACGATGTTCCAAAACTACCATAAGATTTGATACCTTGCCCTAGTTTTAAATATTGTTCATCATAAGAATCAATAGAATTTGGTTCCCATATTGTCCATAAAGCTTGAAACTCCGGACTCTCTTCAAATATTTTTTTAATATATGTATTAATTAGAGTTCTTCTTTCAGATTCAGGGTAAGAATATATATTTGAAAAGAATTTTGAAGAATTATTTAAGGATTGATAGAAACCATTTAGCTTGCCACCAATAATTGCACCGTAATATTGAGAATTAAGCTTTGCTTCTGTAACGGCTGTTTCCATCAAATGAAGCTTTATATTATAGTAGAAATAGCCGATTAAAAGCAACAAAGTAACAATATAAATCGGTAAAAAAACAACAAGAAACTTGTTGCGCAACTTCATGTCCTTAAGCATAAACACCCGTTTTGGAAAATTACCCTATTAATTGAGAAACGGTAATTTAGGGCATATTATTGCATCGTTTTATATTAATATTTGTTTATTCTTTGTCGAAATGGTGATAATCTTTAAATGATTGGAAATTCCCTCCCCATCGCCAACCTAATTCAATGAATTTTTTTACAATTGGGTTATCAGAGCTGAAAGTTCCGGGCTTTTTGGGGTTGTAATTGGCACCTTTAGGAGAAATTTTTCCGTCTTCATAAATTACAGGATTGAAAAATGGATTAATATCTACTGCTTTGCCCATAGCATGTTTTGATATTCTATTTGTTCCTGCAATTGTTCGATAACAAAATGAAGAACTATTGTTGTCTTGCATTGAAGCAGAATCAGACCATTTATATTTTACCATCGGAATGCATTTATTCACTGGAAATTTGATGGACTTAATTAACTCAAATATTTCTTTGACATCTGAAGCAACTGATTTATTTACAACTAGTTGACCTCTGTGCAACTTACTATCTGTCGAATAATATTCAACATTCACTAAAGTCAATTCATTAATAATATCTGCCGGTGCAGGCGATGTTTTTATTGCTTCATCAAAACTTAAGTTGCTATCGATAATAACATCTTTTGAATTAAAGCTGCTTAAAGTCATGAAAACAAATAAAATAAGCAATGTTGACTTAATTTGATTTATCATTTTTTCATATCCTCTAATTTATCGACAAATTTCGACAATTTGAGAGCTAATTGTCTTTTAGATTTATCATCTTCCTGCTTGCTATGAACTAATTTTCTCAATTCATCATCGAGTGTATTAACTTGATCGTGACGAGCTTTAAGCATTTCGTCCATTGCTTCGATTCTATCAATCAACATATTGATTTTATCGTTTTGTATAGATTCGTCTGGCTTATGCTCAGCAATTTGATTTTCTGAGGATTTGCCGGAATTTTCTTTCAGATAATCATTTTCAGATTTTAATGCATTGATAATATTGTCGAGTTTTTCGAGTTCTTGAGTTTTATTGTCAAGCAGCTCTTTTAATTGTTCAATAGTTTTTTCAGCAAAATCGAGTGACTCTTTTAAGCTATCTTGCTTTGCAGAATCAGATTTTAGCTCAGCGATTAAAGCAGAATATTCGACGAGTTGCTCGCGTTGATTTTTGATTTCTTCCAGCCTTTCTTCAGCAATAATTTCAATCTCGGAGTATCTCTTATTTATTGATTCTAAATTACTTAGGCTATCTTTATATTTCTCATCCATTTCATAAAAATCCTGGATTGAAATTGAGTTGGTTTCTAAAGTATTTTTATCTTTCAATATTGTTTGAATTTCGACTTGAAGATTATCGTTCGATTCGGCAAGTTTAGTTAATTGATTATTTAATTCAATGCAATTTTCTTCAAAACTATTTCTTTCGGCTTCCAATCTGGACAATTTTTCATTTACTTGTATATATTCTTGAGACTGAACTTTTGTTTCATTTTCAAGATTAGAAATTAAGTTTTTATACTCAGCAATTTGAAGTTCATATTCATTAAGTTTAGCAGAATAATCATTGACTTTGTCGGAAGCAGAAATCTGTTTTTCGAGCTCTTCATATAGTTTGTCGTTGTCAGATTTTAGGTTTTCGACTGATTGCCTTAATCTCTCTATAGTATCTGATTTTTCTGAAATTTGCTTTTGAGTGGATTCAAATTGTGATTTATAATGCTTTAATTCTTGCACCAAGTTTACATTTTCTTGCTCAATAAGAACTAATTTTTCATTTTCTTCATTCAATTTGGCAAGCTCAGCACTAAGTTCATCAATAGAAGAATTAAGGGAAATATTTTTTTCTTTAGTATGATTTAATGATTTTTCATAATCGGATTTTAGTGATTCAAAATCGGATATTTGCTTTTTAAGTTGTTCATTTTCAGATTCAATTTGGGCAAACTCATCTTCTAATATTTCAAATTTATTCTTAAGAATTGAATATTTTTCAATTTCATCAGAAAGCTCAGTATTTTCGAGCATTTGAATATTAAGTTTAGATTCCATAATAGCAAGTTTGCCTTGATTTTCGAGCAAACTATTATTCTTGGAAATCAATTCATTATTAAGCTTAGAAATTTCATCATTCAATTCTTTTATTTTAGATTCAAATTCAGAAGTGCGTAGATTAGTATTTTCTACATTTTCTATAAGCTCATCCTGATATAATTGAGCTTCTTTAAGAAGTTTATTTTTTTCAGATAGTTCAGTTTCGATGAAGCTGATTTTCTTTTCAAGATCATATTTTTGGTTGCTTACAATTTCCAAATCAGATTGCGCGAGGTCATAATCAGATTTTAATCTATTAAGTTCAGACTTAATTAACTCAAAATCAGCAATTGTATCATTGAGAATTATAATTTCTTCTGTAAGTGCATCGATTTTCTGTTCGTTTTGGCTATTGTCTGCCCTCAAATTGTTAAGTGCTTCGCTAAGCTCTTCTTTATCTGCTTGTGCACCTAAAGTCTTAGCAAGCAATTCGGAAATTGTTTGTTCGTGGGCACTTATAATATATTTATTTTCGTTAAGTTCTTC
>JAUQWR010000574.1 GCA_030835065.1 Candidatus Kapaibacterium sp. | reverse complement strand
GGTGTTTACTATAATAGACTAAATAGCAATTGGTTGTTGCAGGCAGATCCGACAGTACAATATGCTATAAACGACAAAAAAAGACTTACTTTTGCAGATTTAAAGGCAAACAATCCTTACAATACTTATGTATATAAAGGACTCCCACCAGGACCAATCAATTCGCCCAGTATCACTTCAATAGAAGCAGCAATAAATCCTGAAGCTCACAATTACTTCTTTTTTGTAGCTGTTGGCGATGGTTCTGGCAGGCATAATTTCTCTAAAGGTTTTAAAGACCACAGAGCTAATATAAAAAAATACAAAGAAAACAGAAGAAATAATCAATAATTCATTGTTTATTCGTCGGTTTATTATTATATTCATTAAGTAACTATTGTTAGTTACAAATGTTTTTATTTAATGGAATGTAAATAATAGTATTTTTATATATCTGAGGTTTATTATGCTGAAAAAATTTACGCTAATTATTTTTGTCCTGAGCTTAGCATTGGGATTTATTAGTTCTTGCGGCGACGACGATAATCCAAGTTCACCCGCAGCCAAAGATCCCAAAATCAATTCCTTATCCAAGGTAGCATCTAAAGTACTCGAACAAGTAACAATTTTTGGTGAAGGCTTTGGGGCTAGCCAAGGCACTAGTTACGTCACTATAAATAATATCAAAGCAGAAATGCATCCTAAATGGACCGACACAGAAATTATTTTCCAGATTCCTACAAATGCAAGTTCTGGTGCTGTTGTTGTTCATGTTGGCGACAAAGTAAGTAATGGCATCAACTATACGATTATTCAAGATAATGATGAAACGCCTTTTTTGCAAACACTATCCAAAGATACTATTGAAATTGATGAAGTGCTAACTATTTTTGGTGGTAATTTTGGATCTTCAAAAGGTGATGCAGTACTTTCATTTAATGGTGTAAATACAAGTGATTTTTTATCGTGGTCTAATACTGAAATTAGTGTTAAAGTTCCTCAAGGCTCTAGTTCTGGTAAACTTACATTGACTAAGAGCGGTAAAACATCCAATTTTTTAAACTATGTTATAAAAGTATATTATCCTCCTGTAATTGAGTCTTTTAATAAAGATGAAATTGAAAAAGGTGATATTCTTATTATTAAAGGTAAAAATTTTGCTGGTAAAAATACTTATGTACGTTTAAATTCATTATCTCTTTCCGGCGTTCAATCATGGTCTGATACTGAAATTAGAGTTGTTATTCCAAACGAAGCAACTGAAGGAAATGTAATAGTTTATGCTAATGGGCAAACAAGTAATTCCAAATATTTAAAAGTAAAAGAAGCAAGTAGCCAAGCTCCAATAATTAATTCAATTGATAAAAAGGTATTTAAAACTGGAGTTCCCCTAAAAATTACAGGTTCAAACTTTGGCATCACTCAAGCAGCAAGTTTTGTAAGTTTTGGCACTGAAAAAGCTGTTACTTACTCCAATTGGGCAAATACAGAAATCACAGTAATTGTACCAGACAATGCAAAAACTGGATCTCTCACTGTTACTGTTGCGGGCAAAACAAGTAATGCAGTTGCATATACTATTCAAATTGATAATGATATTATCCCGACTGTAGCAATAAAAGGTGGAACATTCAAAATGGGCACAAGCGATCAAAGCTCCTTTGATGCCTATCCCCAACACAATGTTACGGTAAGTGATTTTTATATGGCAGAAACTGAAGTTACTCAAGCTCAGTGGAAAGTTGTTATGTCTAGTACTTCCAATCCATCACAATATAAAAATGACAAAGCTCCGGTAGAACAAGTTGAATTTCATAGAGCTGCAGAATTTTGCAATAAATTATCACAAATGGAAGGTCTTACTCCTTGCTACACAATTGATAAATCACAAACTCCAGTCAAAGTAACTTGCGACTTCAACGCCAATGGATTTAGATTGCCAACTGAAGCTGAATGGGAATATGCTTGTAGAGCTGGTTCTACGACCGAATATGGTTTTAGTGGCGATTTCAATCAATATGTTGTTTGTGCTGAAAATCAAGATTTTAATCCCAAAGAAGTAAAATCCAAAAAACCTAATGCTTTTGGTCTATATGATATGCATGGAAATGTTGCTGAATGGGTATGGGATTGGTATCAATCAGACTATTATTCAAATTCTCCAAGTAATAATCCGACTGGTCCTAACTCTGGAGAACTAAAAGTGATTCGTGGCGGTTCTTACCAAAATGGTATTGATAATTGTACTGCTACAATAAGAACTTCAATTCCTCCTATCGAATATAATTTCTATGTAGGATTTAGAGTTGTAAGAAAAAAATAAACTAATTATTTTTAAATGAATGGCTTTAATAAGATTGAATTCAATTTTTATTAAAGCCATTTTTATTTACAATTTTATAA
>JAUQWR010000051.1 GCA_030835065.1 Candidatus Kapaibacterium sp. | reverse complement strand
TCAAATCCTGAATTATATTAGCTACTTTATCGAAAATTTCGATATTGATTCCATTGGTATTGGAGTGCCCGGTACTGTGGATGCTGCTGGTACTATCGCAATCGCTCCAAATCTAAAAGGTTGGATAAACTTTGAGTTCGGCAAAAAACTCAAAGAATTTATAGATTTGCCAATTGCTATCGATAATGATGCTAATTCTGCTGCTTATGCCGAACTTGTTTTAGGATCAGGACAAGATTTGAATAATTTTATTTATGCTACTCTTGGTACCGGATTTGGTGGCGCTATTATCATTAATAAGGATTTATTTAGAGGAAGTTCCGGTGCTGCCGGCGAGTTTGGACATGTTATTATTGATGCAGGTTCTAATATTCTTTCTGATAATGATTTGCCAAGTTTCAGATTGGGTGTTGTTGAAGAATATATTTCTAGAAATTCAATTCTGAAAGAAATGAAAAAATTGACTCAAATTGAGAGCTCTTTACTATATAACAAACTTGACTATGATGTCGCGGATCTAAGCTTTGCAGCAGATAATAATGATATACATGCAATCAATTTACTAAAAAAATTAGGTTTTTATCTTGGTGTTTCATTATCTTCGATAATAAATATTCTTGATATTACTAAAGTTGTGTTTGGTGGTGGAGTTTCGGCTTCTCATCATTCATTGTTCGATTCTGCATTCGAAACAATACAGCATCGAGCTCTTCCACATGTTGCTAATTCCTTAGAATTTCGCAAAGCTAAATTTAATAAAGATGCAGGCATTATTGGTGCTGCATTATTAGGTAAAAAACTTATTTCACAATAAATATTAAGGAAATAATATGAAAGAAATTATCTTAACAGACAAAGCTCCTGCTCCAATTGGACCTTATTCACAAGGTATTAAAGCAGGCAACATGATTTTTGTTTCCGGTCAGATTCCATTTACTGCCGAAGGTGTTGTAGCTGGTGACGACATTATCACTCAAACTCATCAGTCAATTAAAAACATTATCGCTATTTTAGAACAAGCTGGTGCTACATTAGATAATGTTGTTAAAACTACTGTTTTGATGAAAAACATGAATGATTTTGTTGAAATGAATAAAGTTTACGATGAATATTTTGGTGGAAGCAAACCAGCTCGCGCTGCTTACGAAGTAGCACGCCTTCCTAAAGATGTTCTTATCGAAATCGAAGCTATTGCTGTTTTATAGTTTATTTGGGAATAGGTAACACTTATTGCCTATTCCCTTTTTTTGTTGAATAATTCCTTCCTTTCCAACTCAACACTCCAAAATAATTATTATACATCGATTTTATTCCTATAGCAACAAACATCAATAAACCCAGGGACCTGAATAATAAATTTAATTTGGATTGCTTAAATTCGAAAATCAGAAACATATTCCAAATTGTATATAATCCCATTATTATTGATATCAATATCGGTTTAGTAAATAAAGATACAAAAGGCAATAAAGCTAAATCAATAAAAAGACATATTAAAATCGTAAATAATATTGGCTTATTATCTGCAATACCAAACAAATTTTTAGAGAAACCACTAAATATTTCTCTAAGATTTGAATACATTCTGGTATAAATCATACCTTTGCCAGATGCAACTAATAATTTCTTGTTATTTGATTTGATTAATCTGGCTAATGCAACATCTTCTGTTATATTGTTTTTTACTCTTGTATGTCCACCAATCTCTTCATATGCAGATTTTCTAAACACAAGCCATTGACCATTTGCAGATGCAAATGCTTTATTTTTGAAAAAATATGCAGACCACAGAATAAAACCCGAATAGATAATCAAATCTAAAACTGAAACGATAATTTTTTCGAAAAAACTTTTATTAATCTGCTCCGGAAAGGCACTAAACATGTCTAAATTGTATTTTTGTATAAATGCAACCGAATTACTAATTGCATTAATTTCGTAAGTATTATCAGCATCAGTAAAAATTAGTATATCTCCTATAGCTCTTTTGGACAACTGCATGCAGGCGTGTGGTTTGCCAAACCAGCCATCTATGAGTTCTTCACCTTTGATTGAAGTAAGTCTTTCTGAATTGTATTGAATTTTCTTTATAATTTCCCATGTATTGTCTTCAGAATTATCATCTAATACTATTACTTCAAAATTTGGATAATCTTGTACAAGTAAAGAGCTTAAACATTTTTCAATATTCCCTTCCTCATTTCTTGCTGGGATCAATACAGAAACAAATGGAAGTTTTGACTTATTATAGTTAATAGTTTTGGATAACTTAGGACCTGCTATAGAATTAATAATCACGGTCAAAGTCATTATTAATAATGGAAAAGCAAGCAATGCTACAACAAAATCATATAATGAAAAATCTAACACATTAATTTCCGAAATGATTATCAAAAATAGATTTATCGCATTTAATTAACAATTCATTATGCAATTCGTTCAATCTACTTACATTTAAATTTTCTTTTGAATTTAATACTTTAGATAGGCTTATAAAGACACTGGGAAGTTTATTTTTTAAATGAATTATTCTTACTGCCATTAATACAATATCATATTCAGAATTAACCTTTTTAAACAAAAGCTCTAGTCCATTTCTGTACTTAATTTCTGCAGCTAAAGCTGGAACAAGCTCTGCCTGGGGATATATACCGAGTAAAGAATTATTGTTTTTCAATATTTCGGCTGCATAATCAAATGCTTTAATTACTTCTTTGGGTTTTGATTTATCGATCGAAAAAGCCCCTAATTTTAGAAAATACTTATATTTAACCAAAGTTTCTTCTATAACCATTAAATACATTTTTCTTTTGAAATGAAGATCATTAAGATAATGGACAAAAAAACCATCCCACCAACTTATATGATTAGGCAACAATAGAATTGGTTTGTTGCTAATATCAGGAAGATTACCAATAATACTGATTGAATCAAAATTCTTTTTGAATAAATGCTTTAAATATCTTCTAAATATAAAATTTGCGATATTTGAATGATTAGCGGCTAACATTATAATATCCGGTTTTAGATTTTATTAATTCTTGTATTAGAATCAATAGCTTTTCAGAAAGTGGAACAAACACTCTTTCTTCGAATGGATTAAAATTTTTAGCTTTTAATTTATCTAATATACCACGATAAATCTTTGCCGCAGAATAGATTGCAAATCTTGAGTTTGCATCCAGCATAGGAATGCCTATATAAGAATCATCATAAAACTTTTCGGCTCTTTTAGTCTGAAAAATTAGAAATTCCTTAAATTGTTCAGAATAAATTTCATTATAAATCATATCTTCAGACAGCCCAAAATCATTTAATTCTTTCATAGGCAAATAAATACGCCCATTATCTTTATCTTCTTTAATATCGCGCAATATGTTTGTGAGTTGCATAGCTACACCAAGATATTCGGCATGTATTAGAGCTTTGGGATCAGAGAAACCAAGCACATAGCACATCATAAGCCCAACAACCGAGGCTACTCGGTAGCAAAATAGATATAAATCATCGAATGTATTATATTTAATACGATTTAAATCCATTTCGACTCCATCAATCAAGTCAAAAGCATAATTTAAAGGAATATTATATTTTTTTACAACATAAATAAAAGACAAAATAACTGGGTGTTCGGATTCGGAGTATTTAAAAGCAAGATTTAATTCATCACGGATGAGTTTTAGTTCGATTGATATTTCTTCACGAGATCTATTTCTTGGTTTATCGACAATATTATCAACAAAACGGCAGAAAGAATAGATTGCGTAAGTAGCCCAACGTTTTTCGGGCGGCAAGAATCTTGCCGCCACAGAAAAACTCTTTGCATAATATTTAATTATAGATTCAGAATAATTGAAAGCAGCCTTTATTTCGGGCTCTTTCCAATATTTTTCCATAATCACCTATGGATTTATAAAATTACTTATTACTTTCACTACATATTCGATTTGCTCTTTTGCCAATTCAGGATAAATCGGAAGAGCTATACTTGTTTCAGCACAAGCATTAGCAATTGGAAAATCTTCATCATTGCAATTTAAATATGCAAAACATTCTTGACGATGGAATGGTACCGGATAGTATATTTCAGATCCAACTCCATGCTCACTCATAAATGCTCTTAGTTCGTCGCGTTTTTCTACTCTGATAATATATTGATTATAAATATGATTATCAGTATGATTTGAATCTGCAAAAACTGCTTTGGGCAATAACACTTTATTGTTTGCATCAAATTCTGTGATACCAGGAGCTTCAGACAAGCAATATTGTTTGAAGTATTTATTATAAAGAGTAGCATTATCTCTGCGGGCTTGATGCCATTTGTGCAGATGAGGAAACTTAACATTAAGCACAGCGGCTTGCAGAGCATCTAAACGGAAATTTCCACCTACAAATTTGTGATGATATTTGGGTTCCATACCATGGTTGCGCATTTGTTTTAATTTAATATACATTTGTTCATCATTGGTAGTCACAAGACCACCATCACCAAATGCACCAAGATTCTTGGTTGGGTAGAATGAGAAGCAGCCTATCAATCCCATCGAACCAACTCTTTTGCCATTTTTATATTGAGCACCGATTGCTTGGGCGCCATCTTCGATTACCGGTATGTTGTGTCTATTAGCAATTGCTAATATTTCGTCTAAATCTGCAGATTGGCCATACAAGTGAACAGGAATAATTGCTTTGGTCTTTTCTGTAATTTTTTCTTCGATAAGTGCAGAATTAATATTGAACGAAACTGGATCGCTATCAACAAAAACAGGTATTGCATTCAATCTGGCTACTACACCTGCAGTTGCAAAAAACGAGTAAGTGGGCAGTATCACTTCGTCGCCGGGTTGGATATCCAAAGCCATTAAAGCCATAAGCAAAGCATCTGTACCACTCGAAACTCCTACTGCATATTTTGAATCGCAATAGTCGGCTAAAGTTTTTTCGAGACTATCAACTTCTTTGCCTAAAATCAACATTTGAGTTTCTGCTACGTTTAGTATTGCTTTTTCTAGTTCGGGTTTTAAGCTCTGGTACTGAGCTCTTAGATCTAATAATGGTACTTGCATTTAAACTCCTATTATTCTTTTATTTCAATTAATTTGAATATTCCAATTTCAATCATTTCAAACTTGAATTCTTTATTTAATTTTTTGTAAGTCCAAGTTTCAATTGTTTTATTATTTTCCATTTTGGTTTCAATATTATCAGGCAAGCCAAAGAGAATATGAATAGTGCCACGATCGGTTTTAGCACCATCTTTTTCGCTTATAGTCTGATAATTCATAAAGGCATAATCCACTCTTTTGTAATACTCAACCATTGCTTCATTATATGGTGTTTCAGGGCTTGGATCTTTAGCTTTCCACCATTTTATTAATTTTGAATACATTTCAGCTTTCGATCCTGAATATATTTCGTCGTAAGTGCTATCATCTACCATTTGATATAGCAATTCTACTGCGTATTCCGGATTTTTAAGCGAAATTGGTTTATCGTCCCACCTAACCTCAAAATTGAAATCATATTTTTGATTGATAGTATTGTTATTTATTGTCAAAATATATGCTTCAGGGAAAAAACCTTCTGCAGGTAGTGAAATATGAATTAATTTATATTTGTCGTTTGTATCTGCACTAGTATTTACAGTAAGTTTGATATTCGACTTGTCGAAATAAGTTTCTAATTTTGAATTTTCAATAATTTCAGCATTTCCAGAATATTCTGATTTTTTGCCCCATTCAGATTCTTTTTCAATTTTTCTCTTGATTGTATATGAAATATTATCTTTAATATCTAAATTTGAAGCAACTAGAAATATATCTGTTTTAAGGCTATTAAATGGTATAGATGTATTATTAATATTAATCAAAAACTCTTGATTATTTGTTTTTCTAGTAAAAATTGGAGAGAAAACTGATTTTTTTGTATATAAATCTTGAGGTACTTCAGCTTTAAGTTCTTGTTTATAGATTGAATTTTGAGAATTATCGATTAAATTAACCAAAACATCGTATTTATTTTTTGCTAAAATTGTAGAAACCATACCGTAATAATACTTTTCCTTAGATCTGGTTTGTTCTACATCAATAGCATATACAGTATCTTCAACAAATAATCTTTTTCTAATAATACCATCATTGTCTTTGAAGGAAATATCAAAATTGACTTTAGAATAATATTTATTTGAATTACCTTCTACAAGTTGAAAAACTATAGCATCATGAAGAACACGATATAGTACGGTAATTTTAATTGAATCTTGATTTTGAACTGGTAGAATAATTAAATCAGTATATATTGGTACACCAATTTTATAAAAAGTACTTTTGTCGGGAACTTTTTGCGCAAAAGCAAATGAGCAAACAAATAGAATTGTGAAAATATACTTTAAATATTTCATATTCAACCTTCAATTTCTTTTAGAAAATCTCGTAAAATGATTGCCGCAGCAACCATATCTTTTTGACCTTTTTCAGCTCTTTTCTTCTTTTTTTTACCCATCGAAACCATTAAAGAAGCGGCACCGACAGAAGAAAAAGATTCATCTTGCTCATAAACGTCTAAACCCGATTTTTCTTTAAGTTGATCAATAAATATTTTGATAGTATCAATCAAAGGATTTTCGATATCATCATCTCTATATGGCACACCAACTACAATAGCGCCAATATTATCATTTTTTAAAAAATCGAGTAATTTTTCCCAAAAATCATCTTTATTAGGATCTAACAACAATTTTGGATTGAAAGTAATATGTAGTTCGTCAGTAACTGCACAACCGACTCTTTTCAATCCATAATCAATACCTGCTAATCGCAGCCCTTTTAATGATTTTTGATTTTCCATTTTCTAATTTAATAAAATTTATCAAATTATCTATTAAATCTATCAGGAATTTGAATAGGTAATTGATAAATAATTTCAGTTCCTTTACCTTTTTCAGAGTTTACAAGCAATTTGCCACCATGAAGCTCAGCGACATGTTGCATAATCATAGTGCCAATACCAAATCCACCAGAATTTTTGGCAGTAGTAAAATATGGTTTTAAAAATTTAATTTTTGTCTCATCATCCATACCAATACCGGTATCTTTCACACTGAAGTAATTATATCTGGCATCTTTCCAAGTTTTAATAATAATTTTTCCTTTATTGCCTTGAAGAGCTCTGATACCATTTTCTACTGAATTGCGAAGCGCCCTTATTATTTTGGGTTTGTCGCATTGAAGCACAAAATTATCGCAAGCCAGTTCAAATTCTACATGAGGAAATACAACTTCATCAAATTCCATTCTTACTTCTTCGCAAATTTCAAAAGAAGATACATTTGCAAGGTCTGGTTTGTCGCTTCTACCAACAGTAACGATATCTCTAATTCGTTGCATTAAAATATTGACTTGATGAATAATTTTCTTTCGTCTGGATTTATTATTATCTGATTCTTCGACTTCGAGATGCTCGGCATTCAATCTGATTGTAGATAAGTTTGTTTGCATATCATGAGCCAGCTGAGCCCAGTTAGTCAATCTTTTTCTTTCTAATTGTTCAGTAATATCCAAACCCGTAAATAAAATTCCTCTGAAAGCACCGGCAATATTGCGCAAAGCTACAATAGTACAAAACCATTCTTGACTATTTCCATTAATAGAAACATTAATTTTGCCCTTTATCGTATCTCTTTTTTTGAGGGCTTGTTCTATTAAAGTAAATATTTCTGAAATGCTTTCATTTTTATCGTAATATTTGTAATTCTTTCTTAAAGGTATTTTATCAGTAATATTGAGAATCGATTTTGCATAATCATTTAATCTTGTGATTCTGCCAGCTCTATCGGTGACAGCTACAAATCCTGCTGAAGGAAGCTCAAGAATACCATTGAGAATACGTTTTTGATGTCTATATGCCTGGAATATTATAATAATAATTGATATAATTATAAAGTAAATTAGATATTTACCAAAGTTTTTATAAATTAAATTTATAATCCAAAATTTATTCTCTTCAAAATTAACAAGCAATGTACCGGTATTTGATGATATTAGCAATTTATTTTCAAAAAAGGCAATACTATTTAATTCTGTAAAATACTCAGATACATTTATATAATCTTCAGCAATAATTTTCATACTATTATCAAAGAGTCCGATTCCATTTTTGAAAATCACATAAAATCTATTATTGAAATATTCAATTCCCATTGGATCAACAAAACCAAATGAATATGAATCTGTTGATTCAATTATTTTATATTCAGTATTAATACTTTTAAGTACTGAAATTTTGAATGCGCCATTAATAAATTTCAAAAAATAAAGGTTACCGGAATTATCAGGACAGACATATTTATTGGAGGTCTCTATCCATTGAGATGATACAATCATTCTTTTTTCGCAATCAATTATATGTATCAAAGATTGTTTTTGATAATTAGATGAGTTGACTACGAAAATAATTTTGTCGGATATATGTATATCAGTTTCGTCTAGCAATTGAATTCTAAGACTATAATTAATCTTATTGAATGTATCCGAAAAATTGAGAAATCCTGCTTCATTATTTTGAGTTAAAGTACATATTTCTTCGTTTGGAGTTGCATTATCTATGATTTTTGCATCTATAATATTTGAACCTAAGGATATTATATTGAAATTTCCATCAGATTCCTCGATTTTGAATAAAGTAAAATTGATGAGAACGAAAATGTTTGAATTGCTTGATTGCCCTATCCACCTAATTCTTTCAATTCTCGAACCCGACAAAAACGAAGGTATCTTTGTAATAATATATTTATCATTAGATTCGGAAATACGTCCACAATAAAGGCTATCATTTGAGTAGCCTACAAAGTATAGTTTGTTTTTGAATAGTTTTGCTGATTTGATAGAAAAGTTTTCAATTGTTAGAAAATTCGAATAATCCCTAATAAAACTATTCCATTTATAGACAACTTGATTAGACTCGAGAAAGTTTTGCTTAACAAAGAAAATAGAATTGGAATTTTTATTTTGAACAAATAAATTTCCACTATCAAAAAAATCATTCACCGACGATGAAAATTGGAATGAATCATCGGCTTTTATGTGTTTCGGAATTAATACAAAAACACTTAAGATAAATAATATGATTAAATTATTTTTCATTAATTTGTTCTATTTGGCAAGCAGCCATAGCCGCAATACCTTCAATTCTACCAATTGAACCTAACTTTTCGTTGGTTGTAGCTTTAATATTAACTCTAATGACCGGAATATTACAAATATCAGCAATAGTCTCCCTCATTCTATCTTTAAATGGTAAAATTTTGGGACGTTCAGCTATAATAGTACAATCAATATTGATAATTTTATAATCATTGCAGACCAAACTTATCACATGTTTAAGAAGTTGTTTGCTATCAGCATTTCTAAAATTAGGATCAGTATCTGGGAAGTGCTCACCGATATCACCTAAACCTGCAGCACCCAAAATTGCATCCATAACAGCATGTAGCAAAACATCGCCATCTGAATGAGCTTTTAATCCAAATTCGGAGGGAATTTCCACACCACCAAGGAACACCCTGTTTCCTTCGCATACAGAATGTATATCATAACCTAAGCCTATCATTCTTTGTCTCCTTTTTTGGAAAGTGAATTAATCAAACCCAAGCAGAGCCAATTCGCTATAGCTTGTCTATTATTTGGTTCAATCAATCTAAATTGATCACGTGGATTTTGAATATTGCCCAGCTCGATATATACACCAATTGGTTTTGTATTACGAAGCATATAAAGATTTCTTTCTTTGACAGAACCTGCATATCCACGACCCGGTTGATTAGCATCATATTTTGCTTTAATTGTTGATAACAGCTCGTTGCACATATCCAAACCTTTTTCAGAACCAGGTTTGTGATAGAAGAAAATATCAATTCTTTGATCTGTAATTCTAGAATCGACATGTATCTCAACGAGTTGTTGGGATGCAGCTTTTTTCTTATTTTTATCGAACAATTGATTAATTATTTCAGCTCTTTGTTTTAGTCTGAAATTTTGAACATGAGAGATAGTATCACCATTAAT
>JAUQWR010000573.1 GCA_030835065.1 Candidatus Kapaibacterium sp. | reverse complement strand
ATTTACCTTGAGGAATATTATTAATTATATCAAGACATAAAAATTCTATATTATTAATATTATATTTTTTGGCATTAGACTTTGCTACTTCAATAGCTTTGGGATTAATATCGCAGGCTGTAACCTTTGAATTTTTAAATTTATCGGCTAATAAAATAGACAGACAGCCCGATCCGGTTCCTATATCTAATATATTTAAAATTGCATCTGAATCATAAGATTTTAGAATCAATTCGGCAAGCTCTTCTGTTTCGGGTCTTGGAATTAATACATTACAATCTACATTAAGTTCAAAATCATAAAAATGAGCTTTACCTAATATATATTGTAGCGGTTCGCGTTTAGCGCGTCTAATTACATATTCGCGTGTTTTAGCTAATTCTTGTTCGTTAAGAGGCTTGTCGAATGAAGTATATAGATCAATTCTTTTGCATTGAAGCACATCACATAGCAGTAATTCTATAGTCAACCTAGGCGAATCGACACCTTTTTGGGCAAAAAAATCACTTGCCCAATTGATAATTTCTAATACAGTCCAAATTTTTTCCAAACTATTCCAATGGAAATATGAACAAAACTATCAGTTTTAAAAAGAAGTGGAGTCATATCCCCACTTCTTTTATAATAGGTCTAAATTTATAATAAAAATTCGATTTTAAAGAAAAAAATCGAATTAATATTAAACAAATTTTGATAATAAAGACAAAAGAGCCATTCTAATAAAGACACCATGAGTAACTTGTGTCTGAATCAAGCAATTCGGGTATGAGCTCACTCTATAATCGAGTTCGACACCATAATTGACCGGACCCGGGTGCATAAGCACTAATTCAGGTTTACGGCTAAATTGCTCAAAAGAAACACCATAGAACTTAGAGAATTCTCTAATAGAAGGCAGCAAGCCTGATTCCATTCTTTCTCTTTGCAAACGCAAAACTAAAAGAACATCAGCCCATTCGACAGCAGCGTCGATATTTTCGAGAATAGGCAGGTCCCAAATATTTAAATGTCTTGGCAAAAGAGTACCAGGGCTGCAAAGAGCAACATCAGCACCCATAGTGCGAAGCAAAGTAATATTAGAGCGAGCCACTCTACTATGAAGAATATCGCCGGCAATACATACTTTCAAGCCTTGAAGCTTACCAAAATGTTTATACAAAGTAAATGCATCAAGAAGAGCTTGAGTAGGATGTTCATGTTTGCCATCGCCTGCATTAAGAATAACACCATTAGTGTTGGTTTGCAAGAAAAGTGGTACTCCGGAGTTTACATGGCGGACGACATACATTTGAACGTTCATTGCTTCGATAGTACGGAGAGTATCAATCAAAGATTCTCCTTTTGTCAAGCTGGAGCTTGAGGAAGCAAATGAAATAGAATCTGCGGAAAGCCTTTTAGCAGCTAGCTCAAAAGAGAGCTTTGTGCGTGTGGAAGGCTCGAAGAAAGCCAAGGCAACAGTTATACCTTTTAGGTCAGAAAATTTTTCGCCTCGCTTGAAATTATCCATAAAGAATTGAGCTTTGTCGAAAATTAACTTGACATCCTGTGGTGTCAGATCATCGGCACCCAAAAGATATGGCTTCGAAAGTGTGTTGTCATTATTCATTTTCAATTATCAAGTTACGATAAAACATAAACACACAAAAATAAGAAAAAAGCCGTTCATAAAGAACGGCTTTTTTTAAAACTTATTAACAGTTTATTTTTTTGCTTTCTTTGCAGGAGCTTTTTTCTTTGCGCCTGTGTTAGAGATTGATTCAGCTAGAGCTTTGCCTGCTTTGAATTTAGGTACTTTCTTTGCTGGAATCTTAATTGTTTCGCCGGTTCTTGGATTTTTACCGGTACGTGCTTTTCTTTCCATAACTGAAAATGTTCCGAAGCCAACTAATGTGATGCTTCCACCATTTGTTAATTCGCCGGAAATTGCGTCGATTGTAGCTTTAATAGCTTTTTCTGTGTCAACTTTGCTCATACCGGTTTCGCCGGCTACAGCATTGATTAAATCGGTTTTGTTCATAGCCATAATACAAACCCCTTTTGTAAAATTAAGTGAATAATGAAATTTACCTTTAACTATTTATATCCGGTAAAATTTATTTCAATCTAATGTTCCTAATATATAGGCTCAATAAGG
The DNA here is from genome assembly GCA_030835065.1 of Candidatus Kapaibacterium sp. Classification (GTDB taxonomy): domain Bacteria; phylum Bacteroidota; class Ignavibacteria; order Kapaibacteriales; family UBA2268; genus JAUQWR01. The sequence continues at coordinate 559 of JAUQWR010000573.1, read as the reverse complement.
CTTTCCCCGTATGTTATTGATGCACGAGTAAATATAGTAAGTTTTTCAATACCAGCCAAAATAAATCTTTGAATTTTCCTAATTTTTTTTGCTTTTTTCTATTTTTTAGGGAGCAGAGCTCCAAAATATTTGTAGAGGAAATAAAATAGAAGATTTTTAGGTGCAGAGCACCGGAATATATCGATAAAGAAAAAATTTGTAGAAACAAGAAGAATGTTGGCGAAATATTAATTAAATTTAACTAACACCATAATAACCAACAAAATGGCGAATACCTACACAAAATTCTATGTTCACCTTATTTTTTCGCCTAAGAATAGAATGGCGTTAATCGAAAAAACATGGAAGGATGAACTAGAAAAATACATTGCTGGGATTATTCAAAATCATGGACACAAATTATTGGCCATTGGTGGAATGCCTGATCATGTTCATATATTCATTGGCTATAATGTTAACCAACTCATTCCAAATCTTGTAGAAGAAATTAAAACGTCATCAAATTCATGGATAAAGGAAAGAAAGTTGTTGAAATTTAAATTTGATTGGCAAAAAGGAT
>JAUQWR010000572.1 GCA_030835065.1 Candidatus Kapaibacterium sp. | reverse complement strand
CTGAAGTATTCTCTTTTTGCTTTTTACTTCAGTTGTTTCGAGTGTTTTTGTTTGTTCCATAATCTTTTCCATCTTACTTTAAACTCTGACGTTCATGTAAAATTGTTTGCATTCTTGCAATGTCATTTTTTAAGATTTTCAAATAAGCTGTATCCTGCAATTGCTTTAGAGCATGCTGGAATTTTTGCTTTGCCAGAGTTTCTTGCGACTCATGGAGGAGAGAGACCAACTCATTATCTGTAAGTTCTCTCAAGTCTTTTGCTTTACGTGGCTTCATTATACGCTAAATCTATACGTGTAACAAATTTTGTCTTAATTGGCAATTTATGTGACGCCAAGCGCAAAGCTTCTTGTGCTGCTTCGCGGCTTACGCCATCTACTTCGAACAGAATTCTGCCCGGTTTTACAACTGCTACCCATCCTTCGGGTGAACCCTTACCGCTACCCATACGAGTTTCGAGTGGTTTTTTGGTATATGGTTTATCCGGGAAGATACGTATCCATACCTTACCATCACGGCGTAGGTATCTATTTATCGCAATACGTGCGGATTCAATTTGGCGGTTTGTAATCCAATGCGGTTCTAGTGCTTTCAATCCGAATGAGCCGAAAGTTACGAGCGATCCGCGTTCAGCTTTACCACACATTCTTCCGCGCTGGGTTCTGCGCCATTTTACTCTTTTAGGTGATAACATTTTTCTTTACCGGTTTTTTCCTAAATTTCACTTATTGTTGTTTGCCGATAATTTCACCTCTGCAAATCCACACTTTGATTCCGATAGCGCCATAGATTGTTTGCGCTGTTGCTGTGCCGTAGTCGATATCGGCTCTTAGTGTGTGCAAAGGAATTCGTCCTTCTTTATATTGTTCGGTACGAGCCATTTCTGCTCCGCCCAATCTGCCTGAACACATGATACGGATGCCGAGGGCGCCCATACGCATTGTGGTCGATACTGATTGTTTCATTGCGCGGCGGAACGAAATTCTACCTTCGAGCTGCTGGGATATATTTTCTGCTACAAGCAATGCATCTAATTCTGGGCGTTTAATTTCGCTTATCAAAATTTTAACATCTTTGCCTGTCAATTTTTTCAATTCTTCTTCTAGCTGAGTGATATCTTTGCCTGAGCGTCCGATAATCACACCTGGGCGTGAAGTAAAAATTGTTATTCTTAATTGTTTAGCAGTGCGCTCTACCAATATTCTAGCGATACCGGCTTTTTTCTTTCTGCTTCGAATGTAATTGCGAACTTTGATATCTTCCGCTAACTTATCGGCGATATTCCTCTCGTCAAACCAGTTTGCGTCCCAGTTTCTGATTATACCGAGTCTAAGGCCGATTGGATTAGTTTTCTGTCCCAATTTTAGCTCCTATATATATTTAATTTTTAGTTGCAACTACAATTGTTAAATGATTCGAACGTTTGCGCATTCTATAGGCTCTGCCCATAGGTGCAGGCAAAATACGTTTCATTGAGGGTCCTTGATTAACGAACGCCTCTTTT
>JAUQWR010000571.1 GCA_030835065.1 Candidatus Kapaibacterium sp. | reverse complement strand
TGCTAAACAATATAACGAAAGACAAAAAGGAAAAAAACTTAGAGGAGCTAGTACTATTACAATGCAAACTGCTAAAAATGCTTTTCTTTGGCAAGGACGTAACTATATTAGAAAAGGATTGGAAGCTTATTTCACTGTTTTGATCGAAGCGGTCTGGGGCAAGAAAAGAATTCTCGAAGTTTACGTTAATGTTATTGAATGGGGCGATGGTGTGTATGGTGTCGAAGCTGCTTCTCAAAAATATTTCAACAAATCAGCAAAAGACTTGTCTAAACAAGAAGCTGCTTTGCTCGCTGCTGTTCTGCCTAATCCCAGAAGATGGTCGCCTGCAGAGCCTACTCCATATATTAAAAAAAGAGCTAACGGTATTGTCGGACGTATGGGTGCCATCGCACTTCCAAAGGATTAATTATGTTTACTGGATTAATTGAAGAAATTGGTGTTATCAAATCTATTCGTAGTATAGGTGGTGGTAAGAAAATTACTGTCGAAGCTAATAAAATATTAGATGATTTGAAAATTGATGACTCTGTGGCCCTAAATGGTGCTTGCCAAACTGTTGTTGCTATTAATGGTAATCAGTTTGACGTCGAAGCTGTCGAAGAAACTCTTATTAAAACTACTCTCTCTGGATTTATTTCCGGAAAAAAAATTAATTTAGAAAGAGCAGCTAAACTTGGCGACAGATTAGGCGGGCATTTGGTTCAAGGACATGTCGATACAGTCGGTACGGTTTCTTCTATAGAAAAACTTTCTACTGGTGTTTTAATTTGGATTAGCTTCGATAGGCAATTTGACAAGTATATGGTTAATACAGGCTCTATTTGTATAGATGGTGTAAGCTTAACCAGTGCCAGAGTCGAATCTTCAAGATTTATGGTCTCTATTATTCCCCATACTTTCAAGATGACTACATTATCAATGCTTTCTCCTGGTGATAAAGTTAATTTAGAGTTTGATATTATTGGAAAATATATAGATAAGATGATTAGTATTAAGCAAAATGAAGAATCAATTTCATTTTGGGATAATTACAAAGATCAACCTGAATTTTAATTTGCATATATGATTTAATTTATTTATTTTCCATCGGGTTTTGGTTCGCACATCTGATAATAATTTTAAACATTATCTGTATAGGTGCACTATGAAAAAGCTTATCTTTTTAGCTGCCTTTCTTTTATTGTATGCAAATGCTTACTCTCAATATTCCACTCAGATTGATATTATCAATTCAAATTGCTATGTAACCGAAAAAATTATTCTAATATCTCAAATAGAATCTCAGAAAATTGATTTTGTTATAGTCACCTTATGCAATAATACTATTATTTCTAGAATTTTTAATTATGATAATGTTGATATTGATTCAAATGCAAGTCTGGAAGCCCAAACCATTTTTATTGATACTTCCAATCAAAATTATGAATTTATAATAAGATCCAAGGATAATAAAGAAAAGTTGTATAGACTAATTAAAACTAATAGTAAGAATGCTGTATTATATAAATTTGTCGATAAAAATAAGAATATGATTAATATTTCTGATGAATTTTTCAATTTTATAAGCAACGATAATAATCTTCAGATAAGTAAAAAGAAGGATTTCGTTTGTAGCAGAATTCAGCTAATAGATCTCCGTGGTTCGATTATTAATCAATTCAATTATAATAATTCCTTCTACTATTTTGATATTTCTCAATTAGCGGCTGGTACATATTTTGTAATATTTGTGGTTGAAGATCAAGAGTATATGAAGAAAATAATTGTCAATTGATTTACATACAAAAAGAAGCAGTGGGAAAACCTACTGCTTCTGAATAATTAATTTACTGTTTCTAAATTAATCTGTAATAACAAACTTTTCGTAGAAAGATTTATCGTTAAAAATAATCCTCAGCAAATATATACCATTTGCAATGCTCGTTCCTTCGTTATTAATCAAATCGATCGTAAATAAATTTGCTCTTTGCGATATTTCTTTATTTTCAATCGATTTTACTAATCTACCATTTAAATCATAAATAAATAGATCTAAAACACCTGATTGTGATGAATAAATATAATAGGATTGAGAGCTATTTTTATTCTGTATTATTCTGACATTAAATTTGTTTGTATCAATTTTCTCAGGGATATATCCCGAAAGCTGGGCAAATGTTCCTATCGATTGATTATAATAATTACCACTTACTACATTTTCTTTTTTTACAGCTCTTACTTGGAATATCTTGTCAAAAAATGAAAAAGTATCTAAAGTGTAAAAATTATCAACAATCAAGTTCGGGTTTACTCTATGGAAATCGGCAAACAATGAATCAGCCATATAAATATTGTAACCGAGCACCTCATCATCAGACTTGTCCCAAGACAATTCAATTCTATTCTTTTTAGATTTTGGGTCAATAATTACTTTACAAACGAGCGAATCAGGAGGGTCAACTACATGCATTCTAAGTGTGGGATCACCAATTGTATTCATATGAATACCGTGATGACCATATTTAGAAGTATTAAAATATTCAGTTGAGTAATTCATAGATCTACGCATTACTTCGCCCACAGGCAATCCAAAAGCCATAGGAAACATATTAATAAATGGTCTGCCATCCCAAAGTGCAACCAAACTCGAAGGCTCGCTGGCAATAATGGCTCTAAGAAGATTATTCTTCTCGTCCCAATCACCAAACCAAGAACCAAATAAATTATAAAATACAGTATTCAGTTGTTGTTTAGCAAAATCTTCGGCATAAGCAATAAACATACAAGAAGTAAAACCACCGGAATTACAGCCATAAGAAAACAAATATTCTTTCGATGTCAATAACTTTCTAATTCTTGCAGTATCAATATTTTGCCTACCAACTAATGCAGAATAATTAATCCAAGCAGAAGAAGCAAATGCTTCTACTGAATACATTTTGAATTGATCATCTATTACAGCTTTGTATTCATATTTTTTCAGTTTACGTTTATATTTATGATTTTTAT
>JAUQWR010000570.1 GCA_030835065.1 Candidatus Kapaibacterium sp. | reverse complement strand
CTGGTTTTGACAATTCCTATCAAGATGGTGCGATTTTGTTTTATGCACTTTCTGCAGATCAAGGCAGAAGCAATACTTTAAGCCAAAACAAAAAAGAAGGTGCTAATAGCTTTGGTGCTTTTGCTCAAAACGAAATAGTTTGGAACGAAAAAATTAGTTTTATTTTAGGTCTTAGATACGATAATATTTCCTATTATTCTCAGGATTTTATGAAACTAAACTTCAAAGAATCACGCAATTTCGATCATTTTACTCCCAAAGCCGGGCTTACATACAGACTTTCTCCAGAACAAAGCCTCTATTTCAATATTGGCGGTGGTGTGGAAGTGCCTGCCGGCAACGAAACTGATCCAGTTCCGACTTTTGGTCAAGACTCAGTCTTTGCTATCAATCCTCTTCTCGATCCAATTGTGTCCACTACTTTTGAGTTTGGTACTAAGCATTCACAAGTCTATCAAAATAGTTTTGTTCATGCATTGAATTATGATATGGCTGTTTTTTATATTTCTACCGAAAATGAAATCATACCTTATAGCGGTGGTAAATTCTATTTTTCGGCTGGAAAGACTAGCAGAATAGGTGTCGAACTTGGATTAAGCACTGAATTTGATTACGGATTGTCATTTAATGCGGCATTTACTTATATGAATTCGAAATATAATGAATACAAAATTGATTCTGTTCATTATAAAAAGCCAGGCGCATATGCTGATTATAAAGATAATAAAATACCAGGCATTCCGGAATTATTTAGTAATTATAGTATTAGATATGCCCCCGACTATTTCAAATTCTTTGTTGAACTAAGTGCTCAAACAGTAGGTTCTTATTTTGTTGATGATGCAAATAAATATGAAGTTCCTTCATATAATATTATTAATGCTTCAATCGGATTGTCTGAACCGATAATGGTAACTAATAATATTGGATTCAGAGTTTATGCTGCAGCAAATAATCTGACTGATCAGAAATATATTGGCTCGGCTTTTATAAATCCTGATCTAGACAAAAAGACTAATTCGCCATACTATATCGAAACTGGTTTGCCTCAAAACTTCACAATCGGTTTTAATATGATAATTAAATAATAAAAAAAACACAGCTGCTCCAAAAAGCGGCTGTGTTTTTGATTTTTTTAATAAGGTATTTATAAATTCAAGATAGGAATAACTGATTCTTGAATAGCACCGACAACTTCCACATTTTTTTCGTCGGTTACAAACACATCGATTTCAGTACGGAAACCAATTTTTTCTTCAGGCATATAAATACCAGGTTCTATTGAAAAACAAGTACCAGGAATAATCTTTCTAACGTCCATAGTTTCCAAATTGTCGATATGAGCGCCATTACCATGAACTTCTTCGCCAATGTTATGACCAGTGCGATGAATAAAATATTTACCATAGCCAGCATCAACAATCACTTGGCGGCAGGCATCATCCACTTCCCAGCCAAAAACCTCAACACCATTAGCATAGCGTTCTTTGACGAGTGCATGAGCAGTATCTCGAGCTTTGCGAGCAACTTGGAAAATTTCTTCGATGCGTGCAGGTACTTCAGTGCCAATAAATCCCATCCAAGTAATATCATAGAAAATGCTGCCTGGTTTGTTTTCTTTTGCCCATAAATCGAGAAGCACTAAGTCTCCTTCTTTCATTTCGTAGCTATTTTCGGCAGTAGGCTCAAAATGTGGGTCTGCAGCATGTTCATTAACGGCAACAACTGGTCCGTCGGGCCAAACCATTCCTTTTTTATTCATTAAATCATGCATAAAAGCTTGGATTTCGAATTCTTTAGGCTTTTCGCCTGCTTTGATTCTTTTTGCAATTTCTTTAAAAGTTTCGTCTTTTACCATTTGCATTATTGCTGCAGCTCGTTTGTGGCTTTCATAATCTTCCATGGATAGGTGAGATTCAAATTGGCTTACTAAATCTGCACTTGAAACAATTTCAACTCCAAAACTGCGAATTAGATCTATAGTTCCGCCATCTACAATTGAAACATAAGGTATGTTGTTCATTGGAGAATATTGCATAGCAATTTTTTTTGCATTACCTAGCATATCCTTTAACATTTGGTGCTGTTGCTGCCATGGTAAATATACATGCTGCGCACCAGGCAGATGAGCTAATTTGTAAGTTTCAATGCTATGAACTAATCTTTGTGGTTCACCTTCTGCAGGTATAAAATAGAACCAGCGACGAGAAGTAAAGCGTTTTGTATCTATATGTAATATGCGTGCTGCAATAGCATCACGGTTATGAAAATCATAAAATAACCAGCCATCTAGATTTTGAAGCTTCAACGCTTCCTGAATTGCTTGTAAATCCATTTTTTCCTCATTAAAAATATTTAAACAATTTTATCCAATTTAATTAAAAAGTATATCATGAAAAAATATTATTAGTTCTGAAAAAAATAAAAAAAATCAAAATTTGTCTGTAATTTTTCTGAAGACTAATTGTTATTATGTTTTTATTCATTATTTAATCGGAGTAATTATGGCAACTATACATCCTTATGTGTCATTCGATGGCAATTGCATGGAAGCATTTGATTTTTATAAATCAGTATTTGGTGGTGAATTTCCTTATGTAGGCAGATATAAAGATATGCCTTCGGACTCACCATTACCAGAAGAACTTCATGATAAAATCATGCACATCAGCCTGCCAATCGGTGGCTCAACAATTCTTATGGGTGCAGATATGCTCGAAGCTTGCGGCGCGCCCGCATTAGTAAAAGGCAATAACTTTACTATCTCAATTAATGCAGAATCAGAAGAAGAATGTAGAAGAATTTTTAATGGTCTTTCTGAAGGCGGATTTGTAATAATGCCATTAGAAAAAGCTTTCTGGGGAGCATTATTCGGCATGTTTACCGATAAGTTTGGAATTGCCTGGATGATTAGTTTTGATGACAGACCAATGTAACTCTATCAACTAATAAACATTATAGGGCTAAGCACTTGTGTAATAAAGTAATTATTACCTCGACTTAGCCCTTTATATTTTACTCTGATTGTTGAATTATTCTCAATTTTTTCTCAGATTTTTCAATAACAACTACAAAATAATTCTTGAATATTTATATAAGTCTCAAGTTTGAAGAGTCTCTTTTTTGGTTTGAATTTCATTTGTTTTGTAAATTGTGGATTGAAATTAGTTGGAATTTTATTGGAATATAAAACAATGAAAAACAAACGGATACTTGTAATTGGTGCAACTGGCAATATTGGACGTGAAGTGGTTAAGTATCTATTTAATTATAAGAATAATCATGAGGTTTTTGCAGCTGTTAGAAATATAGACAAAGCAAGTTATGAATTTGAAGATTATCAGCAGCTAAAGTATGTAAAATTTGATTTTGAAGATATTTCTACTTTTGATGGTGCTTTAGATAATATAGACTCTGTGTTTCTTCTTAGACCACCTCATATTTCCGATGTAGAAAAATATTTTCGACCTTTAATAAGTAAAATAAAGGAAAAGAAAATCAATCAAATTGTTTTTTTATCAGTTCAGGGAGTAGAATCAAGCAAAATAATTCCTCATAATAAAATTGAAAAAATGATTGTCGATAGCGGAATTGACTATATATTTCTTCGCCCTAGCTATTTTATGCAAAATCTGATTACTACTTTGCACAAAGATATACTCGAAAAACAAAAAATAATTTTGCCTTCGGGAAATGCAAAATTTAATTGGATTGATATTGAAAATATTGCTGAGCTTGCAGCCATACTTTTGGATGATTTCGATAATTTTAAGAATCAGGGTATAGATATTACTGGCTATGAAAATTTAGACTTTTTTGAAATTACTAACTTGATAAATAAAACTATTGGTACAAACATCATATTCGAATCGGTTAATCCTCTTAAATTTTATAGAATTAAAAGAAAAGATGGCTTGAATAAAGGCTTGATACTTGTAATGATATTTCTTCATTTTCTTCCTAGGTTCCAATCTGAACCTAAAATTTCCAAGTTTTACGAAAATACATGTGGCAAACTCCCTACAAACCTTAAAGAATTTTTATTGAGGGAATCAGATAAATTTAAAAAATGACAAATAGAAATTTTGGAGGTCTAAAAACTAAAAACATTGTTAAAATGCCTAACTTATATTGATTATTTTCGTAATATTCAATTATGATAATTTCGAGTGAATGATAATGAAAAAAAGTGTGGTAATATTAATTCATGTTATATTTTGGATTTTCTATATTTTTTTCCCGTCTCTACCGTTGATATTCCCAGAGCATGATTATCCAAAATCAATTTATGTTTACTTTTTTGCTAATACAGTACTTAATATAATTAATTTTTATATAGCTTATTTAGCAGCAAGTCCTGAATTAAAACTCAAGCATAAAATAGCAAAAATCACTTCATTTTTCTCGCTATTTGTGATTGGCTTCACTGTAGCAAGAATTTATTCAACCATTGGGGTTTTGATATTAGCAGGTATATCACCTACAGAAATTCATCTCAATCTAGCTGCTGCATCTCAGGAGTTTCTTAATACTCTTGGATTTTCGTTTGTTCCAATAACTTTGAGATATACTTTAGATTGGGTACGCTCGCAGCAATTAAAATCTGAACTATTAAATAGAAATCAAGCCGGAGAAATAGCATTACTCAAATCTCAGCTCAATCCGCATTTCCTGTTCAATACTCTTAATAATATTTATGCATTAGTACTTAAAAAATCTGATGAAGCTCCAGCAGGCATTCTAAAACTGTCGGGTATTATGAGATATATGCTAAATGTCTCAAATACGGAATTTGTGAGCTTAAAAGAAGAACTTGAGTATTTAAAAAGTTATGTGGAACTGCAAACGCTTAGATTTCCGGCAAAAGATTTTGTGAGATTCGAAGTGCATGGCAATATAGATAATAAATATACTGCTCCATTGCTTTTCATTTCATTAG
>JAUQWR010000569.1 GCA_030835065.1 Candidatus Kapaibacterium sp. | reverse complement strand
ATTCAAATTCATCTTCGGATTCTTTTAGCAATTTATTAGCGTTGTAATATGTATTGAAGTAAGTTGTAAAATTATCGTACTTCTTGCACGATACGAGCAAGAACAACATGACAACTGCAAATACACCATATTTTCTTATAGTTTTCATTTTAGAATCCAGCATATCAAAAAACAAATTACTTTGTCGAAATTATGTCTGCTACTACCCCAAGCTAATTAGTAATCTCACACAATACAAATATAATAAAAATAACAAAAAAATGGCTAATATTCGCACTTTATTTTAAATATTTTTCAACAATAATAATAACATCAAAAAAACATAAACATTACATTATAATGGAATGTTTCCATGCTTTTTAGGTGGATTTTTATCTACTTTATTTTCCAATAAATTAAAAGCATTTATAATAACTTTTCGAGAATTTTCCGGAAGAATAACATCATCAAGATAACCATAAGAAGCAGCAATATATGGATTAGCAAACTTCTCGTTATACTCGCTAACTAATTCCTCTTCTTTAGCAATTTTATCATCAGCCGAGGAAATCTCCTTATTAAAAATGATTTCGACTGCACCTTTGGCACCCATAACTGCAATTTCAGCACTGGGCCATGCCAAATTGACGTCACCTCTTATATGTTTGCTACTCATCACATCGTAAGCACCACCATATGCTTTTCTAGTGATTAAAGTAACTTTTGGTACTGTAGCTTCGCAATAAGCATACAATAATTTTGCACCATTAGTAATAATAGCATTCCATTCTTGATGAGCACCGGGTAAAAATCCAGGAACATCCACCAAAGTAAGTATTGGAATATTGAAAGCATCGCAAAACCTTACAAATCTGCCTGCTTTCTTAGATGCATCAATATCTAACACTCCTGCCAATACAGCTGGCTGATTGGCAACGATACCTATCGAGCGACCACCAATCCTAGCAAAACAAGTTATAATATTCTCAGCATATTGCTCATGCACCTCGAGAAATTCTCCATTATCTACTAAATCTCTTATTATATCCTTCATGTTATAAGGTTGATTTGGATTATCAGGTATTATATTATTCAATAATTCATTTTTTCTATCGGACAAATCCTCTGAAGAAACAAAAGGAGCCTCTTCAGCGTTATTCGAAGGCAGATATGAAAGCAGCTTTTTGCTTATTTCGAGTGCATGCATATCATTGTCAGCAACAAAATGAGCTACTCCACTTTTTGCAGCATGAGTAAGTGCACCACCTAATTCTTCAGAACTAAGATCTTCGTGGGTTACAGTTTTTACTACTTTCGGTCCGGTAACGAACATGTAAGAAGAATTTTTAACCATAATAATGAAATCAGTAATTGCAGGCGAATAGACTGCCCCACCGGCGCAAGGACCCATAATAATAGAAATTTGCGGAACAACGCCAGATGCTAAAGTATTACGCAAGAAAATATCAGCATAAGCACCTAGAGATATAACGCCTTCTTGCACTCTTGCACCTCCGGAATCATTCAATCCAATCACCGGACATCCAATTTTAAGAGCAGTATCCATAATTTTGCAAATTTTTCTTCCGTGAGTTTCGGCAAGGCTTCCACCTAATACTGTGAAATCCTGCGAAAAGAGTGCAATTTTCTTTCCATTAATTTCAGCAAAACCAGTAACAACACCGTCACCCAAAGGAACATTATCAGCAAGACCAAACATATCACTATGATGGTGAGCCAACGAATCGAACTCAGTAAATGATTCTTTATCGACTAATAGCTCTATGCGTTCTCTAGCAGTAAGTTTTCCTTTAGCGTGTTGAGCATCGATACGAGTGGAGCCGCCACCGAGTTTAGATAATTCTTTTTTTTCTGTCAAAGTTTTGATTTTATCTTGCATATTCTCCCCTAATTAAAATTGAATCAAATATTAGTCGAAACAAAGTTTAATAAATTGCCTAAATTATGATTTTATTATGCTTAATTTTTTCCTTTGCTATAAACTAATAATAATTTAAATTGCTTAGTTATTTTTGACTGTTTTAATTAAAAGAAAATTTGAACATTATTTTTCTTATAAACAATATTAAATATTGGAGTTTACATGTTTAAAAAAGCAATTGTTGCATTGGGTATCGTAGGTTTAGTAGCTTGCGGTGGCAATAAAAACGTCGATAATTTATCGAAACCCGAAGTAAAAGAAGACAAAGTTAGCTATGCTATTGGTTTTGATATTGGTAAAAAAATGGCAGGCGATTCGATCAAGATCAATTATGATTATTTCATGAAAGGCTTGAAAGATGGTATGACTTTCGATACTGCTACTAAGAAGCAATTACTCACAGATAAAGAAATTGAAGAAGCATTCAAGAAATTATCTGATGAAATGGGTGAAAAAAATAAAAAGAAAATGGAACAAGAACAACAAAAAATGTTGAAGAAAGGTGAAGAATTCAAAGCTCAAGGTGCAAAATTCTTAGCTGATAATGCAAATAAACCAGGTGTGAAGATTACTCCAAGTGGTTTGCAATACAGAGTGATCAAAGAAGGTAATGGCAAAAAACCAGCTAAAGACGAAATGGTAAAAGTTCATCTTATCGGTAAATTCACTAATGGTGAAGAATTTGACAATACTAGAAAAAGAGAAGCTGTTGATCTTCCTATCGCTCAATTAATTCCAGGCTGGCAAGAAGCTTTATTGATGATGAGTGAAGGTTCTGTGTGGGAAGTTGTTGTTCCTCCAAGTTTGGCTTATGGCGAAAAAGGTGCTGGCATGACTATTCCACCAAATGCTACTTTGATTTTCGAAATGGAATTGGTTAAAGTTATTGGCAAAGCTCCAAAACCACAAGGTATGCCAGGCAACTAATCAATTTTTTGATTTTATAAAACCTTCCTGAGAAAATTCTAAGGAAGGTTTTTTTTTATCAAATATAAAAAATGGCTGACCTGAAAAAAACAAAGCCAGCCATTGACTATATGGAGTTAATATTAATCTTCGTAAGCAATTTCGCCATGCATATGCATGTCTAAACCTTCTTCTTCGCCAGCTTTGCCAACAACAACAGGCATAAACATATCGATTACTTTCAAAGCAATCCATGTAAAGAAGAAGCAATAAGCACCAACTACTACAACGGAAACAATTTCTTTAATAAAGAAGTCAGCACCGCCGTATAATAAACCATTAGC
>JAUQWR010000568.1 GCA_030835065.1 Candidatus Kapaibacterium sp. | reverse complement strand
AAAACCCGAGAAATTTTGGTGTGCTTAATCAATGCAACCATCATGCCGAAGGTCATAATCCTCTTTGTGGTGATCAAATTGAAGTTTTTATTCAAGTAGAAAACGACAAAATTAGTGATGTCATGTTTAAGGGTGCCGGCTGTGCCATATCAAAAGCATCTGCTTCGATTATGACTACACTTCTCAAAGGTAAAACTATAGAAGAAGCTAAAAAAATGTTTAATGACTTTCATGAAGTCGTTACTTCCGATCCAAATTCAGATCCGGATGTGATGAACTTAGGCAAGCTTGCTGTATTTTGTGGAGTTAGAGAATTTCCTGCGAGAGTTAAATGTGCTAGCCTTGCTTGGCACACTATGATGACGGCATTAGACAAAACTGAAAACAAAATATCAACTGAATAGGATTTGCTATGGAAAGTTTAGCATCATTGCATGAGCTCGAAGAAATAGTTGTAACAGTTCTAAAAGACATTTATGATCCGGAAATTCCGGTTAATATATATGATTTGGGGCTTATATATGATATAAGCATCACAGCAGAAAAAGAAGTAGTTGTGTTGATGACTCTGACTGCTCCTAATTGTCCGGAAGCCGGAACTATCCCGGCTGAAGTACAAGAAAGGCTAAGGGATATTCCAGATGTAAAAGATGCAAAAGTACTTTTAACTTTTGATCCGCCCTGGGACAAAAGCATGATGAGCGAAATAGCACAATTTGAATTAGGGTTTTATTAATTAATTGAAATAATATAATGGCTGTACAATTTAGAAAGCTCAAAGTGAAAAAAGTAAAAAGAGAAACCCACGATTCGGTTTCGCTTACTTTTAAAATTCCAGCAGAGCTCAAAAATGAATTTGTGTATAAGTCCGGACAATATCTTACAATTAAAGTTCCGGTAGAAGACAAAAACAATCGCAGAGCTTATTCAATATCAAGTTCACCTTTTTTAGATGAGGATATCACTGTAACAATAAAAAAACTTGATATGGGATTAGTCTCAGTATATCTTAATGATAAAGTGACTGAAGGTGATGAGCTCGAAGTAATGCCACCATTAGGGCATTTCACTATTGATTTCGATCCGAATGCCTCTAGAGATATAGTTTTATTTGCTGGTGGCAGTGGTATCACTCCTTTATATTCAATTATGCGATCATTATTGCATATTGAAGAAAAATCCAGAGTTTTGCTATTTTATGCTAACCGCAATAAAGATGGAATTATTTATTCTAATGAGTTGCATGAATTAGAAAAACAATATCCAGACAGACTCAAAATTGTCTATTCTCTGACGGTTTATGATGATAATTGGAATGGATTTAAAGGTAGATTTAATAAATCTTCTTATATGGATATTATTAATCAAATTGTTGCTAATAAAGTAATCGAAGCAGAATATTTCCTTTGTGGACCTTATGGTATGATGCTCGAAGCTGAAACTGCAATGGATTCTTTAGGAGTTCCAGTTGCTAAAATTCATAAAGAATCATTTACTGCTCCTCAAATAGACGAAACCAGCGACGAGCAGCAATTAAAAATTCAAACTCATAAAGAGTTAGTTACTCGTAAAATTAGAGTTGCAATGTATGGCGAAGAAGCTGAATTTTTAGTCGAACCGGACGAAACAATTACTGCTGCAGCTCAGAGAAATGGAATTGATGCTCCAGTGAGCTGCCAAATTGGTGCTTGTTGCACTTGTGTTGCTAAAGTTCGCTCGGGCAAAGTATATATGGACGAAAGAGAATCACTGACTGATGAGGAAATTGCAAATGGTTTTATACTAGCTTGCCAATCCCATCCTTTGACAGATGATGTTTTTGTTGATTTTGATAATTTTTCATAGGTGAAATATGACAGATACTAATTTATTCGAAAGAATTCATACCGGAGTCGATGGATCCGGCGATGCTGATGATTTTATGGTAACTCATTTTGCCATAGATACTGTTTTAGCTATTAAAGCAGAAAATAATGTTCCTGAAGATTATAAACTTAGAATTGGAACTCGTGGCGGAGGCTGCTCCGGAATGAACTATACAATTGGATTCGATCCTGAAGTAAATGAATTCGATTCTGTATATTCAGTAAAAGAATTAGATTTAGTAATTGATAATAAAAGTATTTTCTATCTAATGGGTGTTACATTAGATTATGTAGATGGACCAGATGGAAGTGGTTTTGTATTCAATAACCCATTCCATGAGAAAACATGTGGTTGCAGCCACTGATTTTGTTATTTATATATAAATTAAGGCTGTCTTATATGATTACAAGACAGCCTTAATATTTTATATTAATACCTAAATTAGTCTTCTACTTTAGCTCTGTTTGAATCCCAAACAAAATAGACTAATACTAGGATGAAAGCAAAAACTGCTAGAATTTCAGGAGTACTGCTTCCTTCGTGGAATAATTTGAAATCAAGATTGATACCAAAGAATAACAAGAAAGCACCAATAACACCAAATAATGCAGCACCAGCAATAAAGCCTGAAGCAATCAAAGTACCTCTTTGGCTACGAGCTTTTGCAAAAGCTTCGCCGCGTTTGCCTGGTTTTCCTAAGAAATGAGATATCAAACCACCAACAACTAAAGGTGTATTGAGATCTAATGGAATAAACATACCCAAAGCAAAAGCTAAAGGTGAAATACCTAACCACAACATCAATAAGGAAATCACAGCACCCACTCCAAAAAGCATCCAATGCACTTGAGCGCCAGGAAGCATTAATGGTTCAATAACAGCTGCCATTGCATTTGCTTGTGGAGCTACTAATGGATCAGGTGTTTGTGGGGTTAGTACAAATCCATATGCTTGAGCCAAGATATAAATTACAACACCGACTGTTGCAGAAGATACTAATGTACCTAAGAATTTCCATTTTTGTTGTTTATATGGTGTTGTACCTAGCCAATACCCTACTT
>JAUQWR010000567.1 GCA_030835065.1 Candidatus Kapaibacterium sp. | reverse complement strand
ATTATCCAAAATTGTAGAAAATGGAAAATCAATATCGAATACATTACCACGAGTTCTTTTAGAAATTGTAGCATAATTTGTAAGCTTTGGCGGTACAATCGAAAATACGCGAATTTCATTTTTCTGCATAGTTTCAATAATAGATTCAGTAGTAAAATTTGTAGAACCTTGGCCGGTTTCGCCTCTTTGATGATAAGGAGCATCAGTAACAACAACAGCAACTTTATTAGCTTCGTCTCTAAACTTTATACGAGTAAGTGCATTAAGAGCTTCCAAAGCGTTTTCTTTTTCGTCTCCGCCGCCAAAGGCTTTAACTCCGCTAAGCCAGCCAATAAAATCATTAACATTATCAGTAGGTTGATATACTTTAGTAACGTCATCATTAAACAAAACAAGTCCAATTCTATAGCTTATACCACGATGTGCCAAGTGTTGAGTAAATGACATGATATTTGATCTAACTTGATTGATACATTGCTGCATCGATCCTGTAACATCAACAACATAAACAAAATCGACAGCTACTTTTTCAGCAATTGGAATTTTTTCAACTTTAATAACTTTTCGTGGAACACCTTTTTCATATACATATAATGCATCAGCACTAAGTGAATCAAGAGGTTCGCCTAATCTATTATAAGCTTCGATAATGATTTTTATTTCAGGAAATTTAGTAATTTCGACGTTGCGTACAGTAATTTCTATTTCTTTTCGCGCTGCTTCAACCTTTGCATCTTGAAGAAGTTCTTGTTCTTTTTTTTGATTATCTTTTTCAGATGAATTTGGTTGTGCATTCCCCAATGCCCAAGCAAACGGAAGAAGAGTAATAACTAACAAAATATTTAATATTCTAATCATCTTCCTTAGTATCCTGCAATTAAAAAATTATTAAAAAGCCCCTAAGCAGTTAGCCGCGGGGCTTTCAAAATCTCTTATTAATTTATATCGTTAATCTCAAAACTGGAGAAATCATAAAATAACCATCATCTTCGAAAGGTCTTAAATTACGAACTGGTTTCGCATATTTACCTTCGATATAGAACCAATCTCCAAATAATGGGATCCATACTTTATTTAATAAAATCTGGTTAGAATATTGAATGCTCAAACCAAATGGGAATGCGCCTTGATTGCGATATTCTGCTTTTGCATAAATCCAATCGCCAAATTCACTTGGTTTATATGTTTTAAGTCCTAAAATACCTTCTGTAGCAAAATATGTTTTTGCAGTATCAGCAGCACCGATTCTATACATTGCAGCTTCTCTGATTTCAGAGTAAGAAACACCTAAGTCAAAACGGAAATAGTTTTCTGGTGCATTTGGATTGATCCACCAATGATAGAATGCAGTAATCTGACCAGAAGCTCTATTTAAAGGAATAATACCTTTAAAACCAGCAGCTCTTGGATCATCTTGGTCTGCAAATTCGATTCTGTCGTTGAATTGAGTATAATAAGTATATTTACTTTCTTCAATACCTTCTGCTTCTAATTTCTTGAAAGGCATTTCGATATTGAAAGCAATACCCGCTTCTGGATGGAATGGCATATGGAAGTCAAATCCAGCAATAAATTTACCGCCAGGACCAGCGTTTACTTGTCTTTTTGGCAACCATTCAAACAAACTGTTGTCGCCAGAACCACTTGTAATTCTATAGCCACCGCCCAAATAAGCATTAATCAAGTATGGGATTGCAGTGCGAGTGCGTGAATCTTCATTTTGATATAATGGTCTTTGGAGCATAATTTTTGATTCGCCTGCATACCAGAAAGGCATACCGATTTGGTCAGTTCCCAAAACTGAACGCAACCAAAATCCTGTACCACCGATTTTTACTGATTGTTCGAACATTGATAAAGAGAATGAATGAGAAACATCAGTACGGTTGAAGAAATCGATAATTGCTTTAGCTTGTGATGGAGCTAAAGGAGTTTCCGGTGGAATTTCAGTAAAGCAATAGTCTCTGTTGCCTTTTTCGTTTACAGTAGCTCTATTGATACCTCTAAACAAAAATTCACCTGAGAGGAATCTCATTAATTTATCGCTTAAATTTGATTCAATTTGAACAGCATTCATTGATGCATTCTTAGAAGAAATCATAAGAATTTCGAATGGTTGTTCTTGAAATTCTTTAGGACCTGCAAGTACTTCAATATCTTGCTGGCTAATATCGGATGGATCATATCCTAAATATAGGAAATGTTGATAAATTTGAACCTGCAAATCTGGTTCGCATACTTTCCAACGAGGAAAATATTTAACAATCGCTGGATCGATAGTTGTCAAAGAATCAATAACATCCTTTTCGTTAACGATACGACCCGGCTGAGCTGATAAGTTGGTGCCAAGAGCAACAAATGCTATAATCAGTGTTAATAATATTCTTTTCATAATTTCGCTTTTCTATTGATTCTACTTAAATTAGTTATAAAAAATCAGAAAGTGAAAATAAGTCTTGCCATTGGCATGAATACACTTTCATTTTCCCACGCACGTGGTTCATTTTTAATTACGTTGAAATAGCCTTTAGCATCTAAACGTAAAGACATGAAGTTTTTCACAACAGGAATTTGCAACCATAGATTTGCGAAAACTGCTTCGTCGAAGTATTGAACTGTTGCTCCATAAGGAGTAATTGTATTTTTAGCCATGAATTCTACGCGGCCGGAAATTCCACCCACAAATTCATCATCGCTCTTATAATATTCTAATTTTTTGTTGTTATCTTGATCAGTTACTGTTTTATATCTCCATGTTTCAGCAGCATAGCCAGTAGCACCGATTCCGAATCTCATTTGGTAATCTTCATCGATTGATACACCAAATGTATAGTGCAATGTACCGTTAAAGCGGATCAAATGATCGTCATCGCCTTTAACGTATTCATATACTTCAGGATCTGTATTTCTTTTTTTGAAGCCTGGTTCTTCAGCATCGCCAAAAACATAACCCAAATTGAAGTGGAAAATACCACTTTGTGGAATTACTTTAATTGCAAAGTCTGCTGAAGCATTAACGCCAACGCCTGCATAAGATAATTTTCTATCAATTTTATACATATCTTTTGTCAATGAAGCCCAACCGTCTGTTGGAAGAATAACGCCTAATTTTACGTTTTCCCACATAGCAGAAGCTGTCAATCTTTCGCTCCACATACTTGGGTAATTGATTTCTTCATTGCCATAACGAAGTTCGAAACCTAAAGTAGGAAGATTATCATTTGTTTTAAAAGACAATGTATCTGTAAATCCATCACTATAAGTAATAGTAGGAACATCATATTTTTTCCAGCTGAGTAAATCAGGGCTAACGATTACTTCGTGGTGAAGGTTTGAATAGTCAGTTGGCTGAGCATCTGATATTCTAATAAAGCTCTGAATATCTCTTGAATTAATATCAGCTTCTTTAGCAATCAAAGATTTTGTATTGCCATATTTTGGCTGAATAAATGATTTACCACCATCAAAACCCTGTGCTTCGATTGTTTTATCGATAATGTTGTTCTGACGGAAAGCATTAATTACTAATTCATACATATTAGCTGCTCTGAAATCTGCAGGATTCAAAGTAGTGCTGAATAATTCAGGATTAGTATAAACATTTTTGGCTGCAGACATACCAATATTTTTTTCAATTGTTTCATTATCGTCATAAGATACGATCAATGCAATAATTGAAGATGGCTCTACTTGAGAAATTGGTTTACGAGTTGTAACTACGTAAGCTTTTTTTATCAGTGGTTTATCATTTATTTTAGGGTCTAAACCAATAATGATACATTCAATATCATCTGGTATATCATAACCACGATTAACAAGTTCTCTTTGAATTTGAGTTTTTGAAGCACCAGCTTCCAATTGCGCTCTAACAATTGTTTTAAGTTCTTCACTTGCTTTTTTCACACATTCTTGATCAGCTTTCTGATTTTGCTCAGTTTGCTCTTGATCAAAACTTTTAACCGCATTTCTAAAATCTTTAA
>JAUQWR010000566.1 GCA_030835065.1 Candidatus Kapaibacterium sp. | reverse complement strand
CATAGTAAATCGTCTTTCACGTTTCATTTTTTGACCTGGGTTCTTTGGGTCTTCACGTTTTTCGATTTCTTGGGTAATCACACCTTCAGCAAGATTTAGTTCGTCAAGAATTCTAACAACTAATCCATAAGCTGCATCTTTCGAGACATACAACGCAACGATACACTCATTTCCTAGATTAATATTCTGCTTGATAGAAACAGATTTAATATCTTTAAGGGAAACAGCTTGAGGATCATCTTGCCCCATTCTATAAAATACTTTGTTATCTCCACGTACAAAGAATTGCAAAAGTGAACCTTCTTTAACCTTAACTTCAGTTTGTTCAGGTGGTATTTGCATTTCCATAACTTGAGGAGCAGCCATAGTTGTTGTAAACATAAAGAATGTCAACAACAAGAATGTAATATCAACGAGAGGAGTCATATCGAGCACAAAGCCTACGCGTTTTTTCTTTTTACGCTTGCTTGCGCCCCCTCTTTTGGTTCTTTCGACACCTAGGGAACCACCGCCACCGGCCATGTATTTCTCCTTTAATTATTTTTTTCTTTAGACACTTTGTTTATTTAAAAAGTTACAAAATTAGATTACTGTTTTTTATCAGTAACATAATTAAATACAGTAGCCCTATTCTTTCTCAGAATATTCATAGCATCATTAATCCACTGAAATCTTAGTCTTTTATCTGCATCAATAGCAAATTTTGTTTCTGCTCTAGTGAGCCTTGTAACTCTAACTAAGTTATCCAATAGTTCTAAATTCACTCTTATTTGATGCTTATCAGCATAATCTGCAGGCATATTTGGAACATTTGCCCAAACTTTCTGTCTATCTACTTCGTTAGTCAATTCGTAGAAATAAGTAGTATCATTAGCATTTGTACTATCGACAGCGATTTTAATAACAGCCAAATCCTTTTCAGGAATATTTGCTGTATCCACCGGAGTAGAAACCGGGCGCTTAACTACGAATTTCTGTTCTGCTTCCGCTTGCGATTTAAATTTTGCTGTAAACATAAAGAATGTCAACAACAAGAATGTAATATCTACCAGCGGGGTCATATCGATAACAAAGCTTAATCTTTTCTTTTTGACTTTAGCCACAGAAAACTCCTTCTGTAAATTTTCTGGAACAAATTATTTTTTAATTCTTACAGTGAAAATTTGAGTGATGTTCAAGATTGATTCATCAATCATATAAACAAAGTTGTCAACTTTAGTTGTAAAGAAGTTATAAGAAACGATCGAAATGATAGCGCCAATCAAACCGCCAGCTGTGTTATACAAAGCTTCGGAGATACCGATTGAAAGCTGAGTAGCTGATACTGTACCGCTTGCGCCTAATGCCTGGAATGAACGAATCATACCGATAGTTGTACCAAGAAGACCAATCATAGTTGAGATAGAAGCAACTGTTGAAAGAATTACAAGGTTCTTTTCCAAAAGTGGTGTTTCGAGGTTCATTGATTCGTCGATTGCTCTTTGAACTTCAGCAATTTTCTTTTCTGGACCAAAGTTTTGATCTTTTTCTACTTCTTTAAATCTTTGGATAGCCGAACGAAGTACGTTTGCTACTGAACCACGTTGTTTGTCGCAATCATTAAGTGCTGTTTCTAAATCGCCAGCTTCAAGATTTTTGATGACCGAACGAATAAATGTTACTGGATTGCCTTTACCTTTTGCTTTGTTAATTGATAACAAACGTTCTGTTGCAAATGTGAATGCAAGAATAATCAATGTCAAGAGCAAACCTACAAGTGGTCCACCTGTATAAATCATACCAAGTGCATTTGTTGGTTCGTGTTTTGCTGCATCTGCGAAGTTGCCTTGAGCGCCTAATACTAAATAGAAGAAAACATACGCAATGATTAATGCAAGTCCGATTACTATTGCATTGAACATATTTTTCATAAAAAAACTCCAATAATTTTTATAAAAATTTTATTTATAGTGAATTTATTGCTTGGTCCAAGGTTTCGCTTATCGAAAACACCTGGATTAATTTAGTTATCACAAATAGATTTTCCAAATTTTTGTCTAAGTTGCAAAGTATTATCTTGCCTTCGCGCTTGACAAAATTAGCATGTGCCGAAATCAACACGCCTAATGCTGTCGAGTTCAGATATGTTGCTTTCTCCAAATTAATTATTAATTTGTTCTTTTTTTGTTCTGCTATTTCCAGCAGTGTCGAGCGTAGCTTGTCGGTTTCGTCGCCTCCGACGAATTGCCCTTTCAAGTGAAGTACCACTCCGCCTATCTGCTCTTCAATTTTAATTTGAGACATATACTCTCCCATAACAATAATTGCAAATTTGCACGTCCTCAAAATTAAATAAAAATTTGCAACTTATCTAATAAAAATATATTACCAATTTTCAACATTATTAATCTTTTTTGTTTCATTTCCTTTGTTTGGAAATGACTTTCAGGGGTTCTTCCTCGTAAATGCTTTCATTTCATCATGATAGCTTTACTTTTGTGCTTTGTGTGTAATACTTTTTCGGTTTTCGCCGATTAGGTATCTATATATAGATGAAAAATCCGGCAAAATAGTTACAAAATATTTTTCTTCGAACAATTTTTTTATTTCTTCTGATTGTCCTAATGCATATTCTAAGAAAAATTTTCCCTCATCATTGAGCATTTTCGGAAATATTTCTGAAAATATTCTATAAAATGTCAATCCATCTCTTTCATCTGTCAATGCATTACCCGGTTCATATTTTAGCTCTGGCTCTAGCACCTGATAATCTTCTTTTTTTATATATGGAGGGTTTGATACAATTACATCA